>JAVEES010000175.1 GCA_030840285.1 Pseudonocardiales bacterium | reverse complement strand
GTCGGGCATTCCACCGGTGGCGGCGAGGTCGCGCACTACCTCGCCCGACCCGGTGAGAGCCGCGTCGCAAAGGCGGTCCTGATCAGTGCGGTACCGCCGCTGATGGTGCAAACCGATGCGAATCCAGGCGGCCTACCCAAGAGCGTGTTCGACGATCTGCAGGCGCAGCTAGCGGCGAACCGGTCGGAGTTCTACCGGGCCCTGCCGTCGGGACCCTTCTACGGCTTCAATCGCCCCGGCGTGGAATCCTCGGAGGCGATCATCCAGAACTGGTGGCGCCAGGGAATGATGGGCGGTGCGAAAGCGCACTACGACGGCATCGTTGCCTTCTCGCAGACCGATTTCACCGAGGACCTCAAGAAGATCACAGTCCCGGTACTGGTGATGCATGGCGATGACGACCAGATCGTTCCCTACGCCGACTCGGCACCGCTGTCGGCGAAACTCCTGCAGAACGGCACGCTGAAGACCTACCCAGGATTCCCGCACGGCATGCCGACCACCCAGGCCGGAACGATCAACGCCGACCTGCTGGCCTTCGTGCAGTCCTGACGGGCCAGACTGACGGCAAGCACCCCCGGCCGGGTGACCCGGGCAGTAATCCCGACTTTGGTGCGCCGCTGCCTGCCGCCCCGCTGCCCCTGGCGATACACCCGGGGCAGCGGAAACGGTCCTTAGACCAGTTGGCCGCGTTCCTTGGCCCATTTGGTCTCGGCTGCGGCGCCCTCGCCTCCGGTGGCCTCGGCCTGGGCGCGGAACACCGACTCCACGACCGCGGCGTAGCCGGGGCTGACTCCTGCGTACACGCCGGCCCAGTCGGCAGCGTCGTCGCGGGCCCAGGTCTGCTGCAGCTCGGCGGCGACACCGAGGACGTCGACCACCTTGACGCCGGCGCGGCTCAACCGCTCGATCGAGACTCGTTGGGCCTCTTCTGAGTAGGTGCCGGAGGCATCGATGACCGCGTACACGTCGTAGCCTTCACCGAGTGCTGCCAGCGCGGGCTCGACGACGCAGATGCTGGTCATGATGCCGGCGATGAGCAGCGTGCGACGGCCGGTGGCCGCGACGGCACCGCGGAAGCCATCCACGTCCCAGGCGTTGATCTGGCCCTGACGACGGACGTAGGTCGCCTTCGGCGCGTTGTCGAACACTTCCGGAATGAGCGGGCCGTTTGGTCCGTCGGGGACCGAGGCCGTGGCGATCACGGGGACGTTTGCCAGCGTCGCGGCCTTGGCCAGCACGCCGACGTTGTTCCGTAGCTCGTGGACGTTGGTGTGGTTGACGATCTGCAGCAGGCCGCTCTGGTGGTCAACCAAGAGCAGAACGCTGTCCGCGGGGTCGATGAGGCCATTCTTGTTCGACACGGTTCTCTCCTCCATAGGGGCAGGCGTCGTACTGGCGCCTGCACTTTGAAAGCAGCTCCATCGGCTGCTACTGAGGTGTTCAACCCTTTCGCTGAACCGCTCGCTTCCCATTCCGGAGAGATGAATCGAGATGACGGTAATCTTCAGCAGAGATGGGTTAAGGAGGAGCATGGATCTCCGGCAGATGCAGTTCGTTGTCGCGGTCGCAGAGGAAGGCGGCTTCAGCGCTGCCGCCCGGCGGCTGCACGTCGTCCAGTCCGCGGTGTCGGGCACCGTCCGGCTGCTCGAGCGGGAGTTGGGCGTCAAGCTCTTCGACCGGACCACTCACCGGGTATCGCTGACCCTCGCGGGAGAGGCATTCCTGCCGGCGGCACGGGCCACCCTGCAGACCGCCGAGCAGGCCCGTGCGGCTGTCGGTGTGGTGAAGGGCGAGCTTTGTGGAGAGATCCGGGTCGGCGTGATGCAGGGGCTGTATGCCGGTCTGGATCAGGCATTGGCGAGCTTGCGCGAACGGCACCCGGGTCTCGTGGTCAAGCTTCGGCAGGCGCAGGCCACCGACGTCCAGCAGGGGGTCCGCGATGGTGCCCTGGACGTGGCGCTGGTCGCATTGGACCGCGAGCAGCAGCGCGGGCTCTCGACGCGGCTGCTGTCGCAGGAGGAGTTTGTTGTGGTCACCGCCTCGTCCTGTCGGCTACCGCGGGGCAGGTCCGTGACGTTCGCCGAAGTCGCCGCGCTGCCGCTGGTCGACTTCCCGATGGGCTGGGCGATTCGGCAGTCGGTAGACCGTGCCTTTCGCACCGCACTCGTCGAACGCAGCACGACGTTCGAGGTGAACGACGTGCTGGCAGCCACCGACCTGGTGCGTCACGACCTCGGCGTCTGCATCCTGCCGGAATCTCTCGCCGGCCGATTTCCCGACCTGGCGATCCGGCGTTTTGCCGCCCACGCGCCAATCTGGAGGGTGATGGTGGTGCGCCCTCGCGGCGAGGTTTCGGCCGCGGTGGCCGCGCTCCTGCAACACATCAAGTAAGCAGTCGAACCGCGCAAAGGTCACTGCCGGCTACCGACGCGAGGTCACCGGAGCCGGTGCGGGCGGCTTCGTGACCGCTGTCCGCTGCCCGAGTTTCTTATGCTGAGTCCGGCACTTGCGGCGCTTGGCGGGCGCGGACGGCGGACGCGAGACCCCTGGTGTAGCAGGGCGCATGCGACTGCCCCGGTCCAAGGACCGGGGCAGTCGGGCATGGGACTTCAGCCTCCTGGGCGCAGTACCCGCACAGCTACCTGGGTGTTGTCGTACGCGGTGAGCGAGCGGTTCGCCGGCGTCACGCACACGTCGTCGCCGGGGAACGCTTCCCGCCAGACGTAGCCCTGGATGCAGGTGTGCGGTCCGTACGGCCCGAGGACCCAACGCGAGGTCTTCACGCTGTTGTCGTAGGACGCTTGGCTGCGGGTGGACGGCGCTACACAGGCATAGTCGGACAGGTCCGCCTCGCGCCACACATTGCCGGGCGTGCAGGTGTTGGGACCGTAGACAAACCGTGCGGGGTTGCGCCGCGCGGCGGCCTGCGTGTTGTCGTAGGCAGCTAGCGTCCGGTTGCTCGGGGTGACGCACACATCGTCACCGGCGTACGCCTCGCGCCAGACGTAGCCCTGAATGCAGGTGTGCGGTCCGTACGGCCCGACGACCCAGCGTGATGGCGCGGCGGCGTTGTCCGCCCAGGCTTGGGTGCGGGTGGACGGCAGGACGCACACGAGGTCGCCCGCCCGAGCCTCTCGCCAGACGTATCCCTGCAGGCAGCGCGTCACGATGTTCGAGGTGATCGACACGCTCGCTGCGTTGCCACTGACCGAGTTCACGTTGATCGTGACGCCGTTGGCCGAAAGGTGCTGTACCGGCGGCTTACCGGAGACTGCGAGCTGGCGCAGCAGCGTGGGCCGGCCGTTCTGCACCATGTGGATCAGTACGGTGTCCGCCGGGATCCCCTGGCTCCAGCCGACCTTGCGCTGGAACTCGACTGAGTAATAGTGGAACGGATCGCTCGGGTCGAAGGGCACCCGCACCACGAGTGGACCGGACGCGGCGGGTACCTGCAGCGGGGCAAGCGTGACCGTCGAGGAGCCGACGCCATTCGCGCCGAAGGTCAGGACGCGGTTCATGGGGATGAAGCCGAGCTTGTCGCGATCGAAGGCGTTGAAGCCCACGCCCCCATTGCCGAAACTGGTCGTGTTGAAGCCGTAGACGTGCTGGGCGCTCATCTCGTCCCACATGTCGTCGTATTCACCCGGAGCCGACCACGACGCGTTCTGATACGTCAGGTCGTTGGAGTAGGAGTGGTCCAGACCGTAGGCATGCCCCATCTCGTGGGCGGCGAACCGGATGTTCCACGCCCCGGGATCGAGAATCACTCGACCACCGGACGAGCCCGAGTCCTGTTGGGAGTTCGTGATGACGGCGATCCGGTTGCCGGCCGGCACGGCGTAGCCTCCTGAGGCCGCCGTTGCGACGCAGTCATTGATCTTGTCCCACCGGCTTTTCGGCGCTTCCTGCGCCTTCGTGTACGGCATGGTGTACCAACCGCGCACCGCGGCTGAGATCCGGAGCTTGCCGTAGCTCTGGTCGCTGTAATAGTCATATAGCCCGCCCATACCGGCTCCGGCAGAGCCGAACATCTGGCCGAAGAAGGTCGTGGTCTGCGGCTGGGCTGCCACGTCATTGAATTTGCACAGCAGCACTGACCAACCGCTGGTTCCCCGAGCCGGGACCGCCGCGGCGTGCGTGGCCGGCACCACGGCAATGGCTGCGAGTCCCGTGGCGGCGAGCACGCCGAGTCGGCGTAGAGATCGTCGACGTGATACCCACCGTCTGTTCAACAGGCTGATCATGATTTCTCCCCGTGCTAGATACGGACGCCCCGATAGCGTTGTGAATGCAGAGACCGCTCGCGCCCACCTGATACCGCACGCCCACCGAGCTCAATTCCAGCCGGTTCGATGAATGAAGCGCGAAAGTCTTGACAGGGCCGCCAGGCCTCCAGGATCATAGATCCTATAGGATTTACGTAGCCTTGTGCGAGCAATGGGGGCAATCCCGCGCAGCTACCCCCAACCCAGCCGCGGCGTGGTCCGCGGAGTTCGCGAAAGGTGCCACCATGACCCGTGCGCGCAAACGCAGATCGCTAGTTGTCGGGCTAGTTGTCGCAACACTTGCCGCGGCTACCGGGATTGCCGCGGTGCCGGCGTCGGCCCACCCGCAGATCACCCTCTATGCCTCACCAACCGCGACAGCGACCAGTGGATGCACGCTGAAGGCTCCGTGCAGCCTGGACGGCGCGCAAAGCGTGGTGCGGGGCTTGACCGGCAGCATGAGCGGCGACATCGTCGTCGATCTTCGCGGCGGCGTGTACCGCCGCTCGACGACGTGGACGTTCAGCGATGCCGCACATGACTCCGGAACCCACGGCCATCGCGTGATCTACCAGGCCTATCCGGGTGAAAGTCCCGCGATAAGCGGTGCGCAGCAGATCACCGGATGGAGCCTGCACGACAGCTCGAAGAACATCTGGAGCGCGCAGGTCGGAACGTCGCTGGCCACCCGAGAGCTGTATGTCAACGGCGTTCGGGCGCAGCTGGCCCGCGGTCGCTCGAACCCGTCGGGCTGGTCGCCCACCTCAACCGGATTGACGGCGCCGGATTCCAGCATGGCTTCCTGGCCGGACGTGGTCGGCACCGAGGTGGTCAGCGAGAACACCTGGGTACACAAGTCCTGCCCGATCACCGCAGCGTCGGGCACCGCGGTCACCCTCGCGCAGCCTTGCTACACCAACGCTGAGCTGCCCTACGACTTCGCCAGCGGCGCGGTGGTCAATCAGTACCCGTACAACGTGTCGTGGGTGCAGAACGCCTACGAGCTGCTAGGCACGCCGGGACAGTTTTACCTTGATTCCGCTGGCGGACCGCTGTACTACGTGCCTCGCCCGCACGAGGATCTGGCCACCGCCGACATCGAGGCTCCGGTGCTGCAGACGCTCGTCAGCGGCTCTGGGACGGGCACGTCACCGTTGTCCAACATCACCTTCGCCGGCCTGACCTTCGAGCACGCCACCTGGCTCACCCCGGCCACCTCGCAGGGGTATGCCGAGGGGCAGGCCCAGTGGCGGATCACCGGCAGCGGCCGAACCCAGGTGCCGATGAGCGATCTGACCCGAACCCCCGGTCAGATCACCTTCAACCACGACAGCAATCTGATACTTACCGGCAACACCTTCACCCACCTTGCCACCGTCGCTCTGGAACTGGGCATCGGCAGCAAGAACGACACGGTGCTGGGTAACCGGATCACCGACGTGGGTGGCAACGGCGTGCAGCTCGGCAGCGTCAATACCGTCGATCGGACAGCGCCCATTGCCGACCAGGTCAGCGGAAACACCGTGCGGGACAACGCGATCACGTTCGCGGGACAGGTCTACCGCAGTGCGGTCGGGGTCTTCGTCGGCTACACCACCGGCACCACGGTCACCCACAATGCGATCGGTCAGCTCCCCTACACCGGGATCAGCATCAACCTCGGCTGGGAGGGAACGTCATACAGCGGTGGGGCAAACGTCACCTACAACGAGATCTTCCAAGACATGCGGGTGCTGGACGACGGCGGCGCGCTGTATACCCAGATGCCGATGACGACGCCCTCGGTGATGAAGTACAACTGGCTGCACGACGAGGATTACACCGGTGGTGCCCCGCTGTACCTTGATTCGACCACCGGAAACTGGACGGTCCAGTACAACGTGCTGCAGACCGGCTCGGAGGCGTCGCGAAACATCCAGGCCTGCTGCGGAGTCGCGGCCATGAACAACACCGTGCAGTTCAACTACAGCAACGGTTCCGGCACCCTGCATGGCGACGCGGATCCGTCCAACACCGTCAACAACAACTACGACAACCTGGCATCGTTCCCGCCCGCGGCGCAGGCCATCATGGCAAGCGCGGGGCTGGAACCGGCCTACGCCGCACTGCTGACCAGCCGCACCATCAACGACAATGCCCGCAGCCTGTCCTACTCCGGCCCCGGCTGGGGTTACTCGAACAACCGCGGCTACGGCGACTTCGACGACGACGTGCATTACAGCTACACCGCCGGCGCGACAGTGCAGTTCGCCTTCAACGGCAGCGGCGTGTCCTGGCTGGCCCAGCGCAGCGACCAGACCGGTCCGGTGCAGGTCTACGTGGACGGGGTCGACCAGGGCACCGTCACACCGGTGACCTCTGGCCAGCCATACCCCACCCAGCAGGTGGATTATCGCATCAGCGGGCTGGTGCCGGGCTGGCACACGTTGAGAATCGTCAACAGCAGCAACAGTCTTGTCACCATCGACGGGTTCACCGTCGACAGTGGCTGGACGGCCAGCAACGACACGGGGGGCGGCGTCAGCTATGCCGGTAGTGGCTGGACGCGCTCGTCCGGCCGGGGCCTCGGCGACTACGGCGACGACGTGCACTTCAGCGATGCCGCCGGTGCGAGCGCGCAATTCCCGTTCACCGGCAGCGGTGTCGCCTGGCTCGCACCGCGCAACGACCAAGCAGGGCCTGTGGAGATCTATCTCGACGGCGTCGATCAGGGCAGCATCACCCCGAAGTCCGCGGGCAGCCCTTACCCGGCACAGCAGGTGAATTATTCGGTCGCCGGACTGATCTCGGGAAAGCACAGCATCCGGATCGTGAACAGCACGGCCAAGCGGTTTACCGTCGACGCGTTCACCGTGGAATCCTCGCGCCAGGTCGGAAACCTCGCCAGCCCGGACGTGACGTACTCCGGTAGTGGTTGGACGTACTCTCCGGCCGATAGCCGTCACGCCGGCGTCCACTACAGCTCTTCGCCGGGCGCCGCGGTGACCTATGGCTTCAACGGAACGAGCGCCGCGTGGTTGGCCCCGTCCGGGCCCAACAGCGGACCGGTCGAGATCTACCTCGACGGCGTGGACGAGGGCGCCGTGACGCCACATGCCAGCAGCAGTGCGCCTTCGCAGTTGAACTATGCGATCACGGGTCTGGCCGCCGGGTACCACACGCTGCAGATCGTCAACACCACCGCGACGCTCAGCGTTGACGGCTTCACGTCGCGGTACTGAGAGATTGCCCTTGTCATAGCGGGCATCTCTAGCTCGCCCGTAGTGCGCTCGGTCAGTCGGCCCGGGACTGGCCGAGCGCGCCGGCGAGCCTGGCCCGCGAAGCGCTGAGGTGGGCGCTCATGGCCTGGGCGGCCCCGGCTTCGTCACGGCGCGCGACCGCCTCCAAGACCCGTTGGTGTTCCCGCACGGTGTCATCAGTCAGCCCCAGCGTGTAGTACAGCCGGTACAACTGCGCATGCGGACGCAGCCGTTCCAGGGTCTCCACCATCAGCGCTACCCCGGTGGCCTCGGCCAAGGCGACGTGGAAGGCGGCGTCCTGGGCGGCGAACGCCTTGTAACTGTCGTAGCCTTCCCCGCTGACAGGAATGCTCATTTGCGAGATCAGGCTCCCCAGCTCGCTGAGCTGGTCAGGCGTCGCTACCTGCGCGGCCCACGAGGCGCAGGCCGGCTCGAGAAGCAGCCGCATTCGAAACAGCTCTTCGAAGGTTCGAGCATCGATCAGTGGCGCGGCCGTGTAGCCGTGGTGCGCCTTCTTGCTGACGAGGCCGTCGGACTCCAGCCTGGCAAGCGCCTCCCGGATGGGCGTGGGGGAGACTCCCAGATCGCGAGCGAGGCCATCGATGGACAGCCTCGCACCTGGCTCCACGACGTTGTCCATCAGCTTGGACTTGAGGATCTCGTAGATCTCGTCTGCGAGTACCGACCGGCGAGGCGCGTCGACGGGTCCGAACAAAGACGTACCGGCAGAGGGCTGCGGTCGGGACATGCGGCACATCGTATAGGAAATCGGATTCAAACAGGTGCCGATGCAAAGGATTTCGGTATTACGACGGAGTGACCTGCCGGTTTCAGGGTCTTGACAAAGCCGGTCCCGCCCGCGCACCATCAGCAATCATAGATCCTATAGGAAATAGCCGAGCTCCTTCATGAGCCGGCGAACTGAAGGGTGACCTCTGTGGCACGTACACGTCTCGCGGTACAGCTCGGCATCGCCGGTGTCGCCATCGGCGCTCTCGCCGCCTGCAGCACCGCGAACTCCTCGACCACCAGCTCGGCGACCTCCGCCGGCAAAGCCCCGAAGCAGGTGGTCATCGGCCTGTCGAACCAGACCATGGCGGTGACCTTCCCGGTCGGCCTGGCAAAGGGCGCGCAGCAGGAGGCCGACAAGCTCGGCGCGAAGCTCGTGGTGCTCGACTCCAAGGGCGATGTGCAGAAGCAGGGCAGTGACATCCAGGACCTGATTGCCCAGAAGGTGAACGGCATCCTGATCGTGCCCAACTCACCAGGTCCGGCGCAGGCGATGGTGGACGGAGCCGCGGCTGCCGGCATCCCGATCGCGTCGGTGCACGGCACCGTCGGAACCGGTCCCACGACCGTCCCCTATGACAAGCTCGCGTTCACGATCAACGAGAGCGCCGACGCGGTCGGTCACGAGGAGGCCAGCCTCGCCAAGCAGGCGCTGCCCTCAGGCGGCAAGGTCGCGATCATCACCGGCGCGTCCGGCTTCCTGGAGAACACCACCTGGACCGCGGGGTTCAAGTCGGACCTGGCCTCGGCCGGTGGCTTCAGCATCGTGGCGACCCAGCCGGGTGACTGGACCGCGGAGAAGGGCCAGGCCGCCTGCCAGGGCATCCTGAGCGCACATCCGGACGTCAACCTGTTCTACGCGCTGTCCGACGATATGGCGGCCGGCTGCGCCAAGGCGGTCTCGGCCGTCCAGTCCCACGCCAAGATCCTGGGCAACGGCGGCGCGAAGCTCGGCATCAGCGGCATCCAGGACGGCTCGATCTACGGTGACGTCTGCTTCAAGCCCGTCGATGAGGGCGCGAAGGCCTTCGACACCCTCTACGCCCAGATCACCGGCAAGGCTGCCGCGCCCAAGAGCGTGCTGAGCTACGACATCCCGACCGTGACGAAGGCGAACGTCGACCAGTGCGTGCCGCAGTGGTAGCAGCGGCGAATAGTTCGGTGCGGACGAGCCAAGCCCGCCCGTCCGCACCGGTCGCGTTGGAGATCGACGAGGTCACCAAGACCTATCCCGGCGGCACCCGCGCCCTCAAGGGTGTCTCGCTTCAGCTGCGTCCCGGTCAGGTGCACGGCCTGGTCGGCGCGAACGGAGCGGGCAAGTCCACGCTGATCAAGATCATCGCCGGTGCCGAGCGCCCGAGCTCGGGTGAACTGCGCTGGCAGGGCACAGCGGTCGACTGGCGGCGTCCGGCTGATGCCCAAGCCGCCGGCGTAGCGGTGGTCCACCAGCAGAGCCCGGTCTCGCCCGCGCTGTCCGTCCTCGAGAACGTCTATCTCGGTGCGGGGGCCGGCGCGGTATGGAATCCCCGCAGCCGGCTGGCTGATTTCGCTGAACTTTGCGCCAGCATCGACTTCTCGATCGATCCCCATGCCGTCGTCGCCACGCTGTCGATCGGCGACCGGCAGATGGTCTCGATCCTGCGGGCACTGGCGCGCCGGCCGCGGCTGATCCTGCTGGACGAGCCGACGGCCTCCATCACTCCGGCCGAACGAGCCGGTGTGCTGGGCGCCGCGAGGCAGCTGGCGCTGAGCGGTGTCGCGGTGGTATTCGTGTCGCATTTTCTCAACGAGGTGGCCGAGATCTGCGACGTCGTCAGCGTGTTGCGCGACGGCAAGCTCGTCGACTCCTTCGGTGCCGGGGAATTGACCGAAGAGCGCATGGTCACCGGCATCATCGGCGACCGGCTGCGGGCAGTCGAGAGCACGCACGTCGCGCAGCAGCCCGGTGAACCGGTGCTGGAACTGCGCCGGCTGCGTTCGGCTGCGATGGCCGCACCCGTCGACCTGACGGTCCGCCGCGGCGAGATCGTCGGCCTGGCGGGGCTGCTCGGATCCGGCCGTACCGAGTTGCTCAAGGCAGTCTTCGGCGCCGACCGGCGAACCGAGGGTGAGGTGCTCGTCGAAGGCAAGCCGCTGTCCGGCGGACCGGCGACCGCGGTCAAGCGAGGTGTCGCCTTCGTTCCAGAGGACCGGCTGGGCCAGGGCCTGATCGGTGACTGGGAGATCTGGCGCAAC
>JAVEES010000148.1 GCA_030840285.1 Pseudonocardiales bacterium | reverse complement strand
GTGGCAGGCGACCGAGCGGCGCCTCGCCGTCGCCGGGCTGCTGGGCGACGACGGCGGGCTGTCCGACGCCGGCCGGTCGTTGCGGCAACGGATCGAGGACACCACCGACCAGCGGGCCATGGCCCCCTGGGAGCACCTCGGGTCCGACGCCTGCGACCGCCTGCTCGAGCTCGCCCGCCCGCTCTCCAAGCTCGTCGTCGACCACGGCGCCTTCGGGCGCCGCTAGCGCCGGCCGGGGCGGCGGGAGGTCAGGCCGCCGCCGGCTCTTCCGCCGCCTCCGGGCGGACGGAGTCGCCGAGGGCGAGGCGCACGACCTCGGCGACGATGTCTGCCACGTCGGTCATCGGCTTGACCTCCAGCACCTCTAGCACCTCTGCGGGCACGTCGTCCAGATCGGGCTCGTTGCGCTGCGGGATGAAAACCGTTGACAGACCGGCACGTTGCGCGGCCAGCAGCTTCTGCTTGACCCCGCCGATCGGCAACACGCGACCGTTCAGCGTCACCTCGCCGGTCATGCCGACGTCGGAGCGCACCTGGCGCCCGGTGGCCATCGACACCAGCGCGGTCACCATCGTCACCCCTGCGGACGGGCCGTCCTTGGGCACCGCTCCTGCAGGCACGTGGACGTGGATCCTGCGGTCCAGCGCCTTCGGATCGACGCCGAGTTGTTCTGCGTGCGAGCGCACGTAGGACAGTGCGATCTGTGCCGACTCCTTCATCACGTCGCCCAGCTGACCCGTCAACTGCAGGCCCGGTTCGCCGTCCGTCGACCCGGCCTCGATGTAGAGCACATCGCCGCCAAGGCCTGTAACCGCCAAGCCGGTCGCAACACCGGGCACCGCCGTGCGCTCCGCCGACTCTGGCATGAAGCGCGGACGGCCAAGGTAGTCAACAAGATCCGGTTCATCGATGGTCAACGGCTCAGCGTTGTCGGTGAGCTTCGTGGTCGCCTTGCGCAGCGCCTTGGCCAGCAGCCGCTCGAACTGCCGCACGCCCGGCTCGCGGGTGTAGTCGGCGGCGATCTTGTGCAGCGCGGCCTCGGTGACAGTGACCTCGTCGGCCGTCAGCGCCGCACGCTCGCGCTGCCGCGGCAGCAGGAAGTCGCGCGCGATCGCGACCTTGTCGTCCTCGGTGTAGCCGTCGATCTGCACCAGCTCCATGCGGTCGAGCAGCGCCGAAGGGATGTTCTCGATCACATTGGCCGTGGCAAGGAAAACCACGTCGGACAGGTCCAGATCCAGATCCAGGTAGTGGTCGCGGAACGTGTGGTTCTGCGCCGGGTCCAGGACCTCCAGCAAGGCAGCTGACGGGTCGCCGCGGTAGTCAGAGCCCACCTTGTCGATCTCGTCAAGCAGCACGACGGGGTTCATCGAGCCCGCCTCGCCAATGGCCCGCACAATGCGACCAGGCAGCGCGCCGACGTAGGTACGCCGGTGACCACGGATCTCGGCCTCGTCGCGCACGCCGCCCAAGGCGACGCGAACGAACTTGCGGCCCAACGCCCGTGCTACGCTTTCGCCAAGCGACGTCTTGCCGACGCCGGGCGGACCGGCGAGCACCATCACGGCGCCGGAGCCGCGCCCGCCGACGACCGCCATCCCGCGCTGGGCGCGTCGCGCCCGCACGGCCAGGTATTCGACGATGCGGTCCTTGACGTCTTCCAGACCGTGGTGGTCGGCGTCGAGAATCTCGCGCGCTGCCTTCAGGTCGGTGGAGTCTTCGGTTCGGTTGTCCCAGGGAAGATCCAGCACGGTGTCCAGACAGGTGCGGATCCAGCCGCCCTCCGGACTCTGCTCGCTGGACCGCTCGAGCTTGCCAACCTCGCGCAGCGCGGCCTCGCGCACCTTCTCGGGCAGGTCTGCCGCCTCGATGCGGGCCCGATAGTCATCAGACCCCTCTGGCTCGCCCTCGCCCAGTTCCTTGCGTATTGCGGCCAGCTGTTGGCGCAGCAGGAATTCCTTCTGCGTCTTCTCCATGCCCTCGCGGACGTCATCGGCGATCTTGTCGCTGACCTCCACCTCGGCGAGGTGGTCGCTGGTCCAGTCGATCAGCGCGCGCAGCCGCTCGGCCACATCGGGGGTCTCCAGCAGCTGGCGTTTCTGCACCTGCGTCAGGTAGGACGCATATCCCGCGGTGTCGGCCAGCGCCGATGGGTCGGTCAGCTGGTTGACGACATCGACGATCTGCCAGGCCTCGCGCCGCTGCAGGTAGGCCAGCAGCAGCTTCTTGTACTCGGCGGCCAGGGCGATAGTCGACTCAGATGCTGCATCTTCTACGACCTCGGTCACCTCGACCCACAGGGCGGGTCCTGGACCGTTGGCGCCGGCACCGATCTGGGCGCGACCCTTGCCGCGCACCACCGCAGCCGTGCCACCGGCAACGCGGCCGACCTGCACGATCGAGGCCAGCACGCCGTAGGACGGGTAGCGGTCTTCCAGACGCGGCGCGATCAGCAGCTCGCCGGACTCACTGGCCCGTGCGGCGTCAACAGCTGCACGTGCGGCGTCGTCCAACTCGATCGGCACGACCATTCCTGGCAGCACGATCGAGTCGCTCATGAATAACACCGGCACTGATTTGACTTCAGCCATCAATCCTCCAAAGTTCAGTCAGATCGACTCAACCCTGGGGGGGACGGGTTTGTTCCCGGCGACGACTGCGTTCACTCCGCGCGTACGGCGAGAAAGTACGAGTGGCCCGCGCCATGGGCGCAGAGTCAATGGCGCGGGCCATGACCGCACAAAGCAGAGAGCCTGCCGCTCGGGGGTTGACGGCAGGCTCCCTGGTTGTGGGTGGTCGCTACGCGGAGGCTTGAGCCCCCAGCACCCGCTGGACATCAGGCAACATCTGCTGCAGTTGCTGTCCCCAGTAAGCCCAGGTGTGTGTACCCTGCGCCGGGAAGTTGAACACTCCGTTGCTGCCGCCAGCCGCGACGTAGTTGTCGCGGAACGTGACGTTGGTCCGCAACGTGAACCCTTCGAGGAACTGCGCGGCCATCAGGTTCTCGCCCGAGGTACCCGAGTCGAGATCCGACGGCGTACCGGTGCCGCAGTAGACCCAGATCCTGGTGTTGTTGGCCACCAGCTGAGCCATGTTGACCATCGGGTCGTTGCGCTTCCACGCCGGGTCAGAAGACGGACCCCACATGCTCTCGGCGTTGTATCCGCCGGCATCATTCATCGCCAGCCCGATCAGCATCGGCCACCAGCCCTCTGACGGGTTCAGGAAGCCGGACAACGATGCGGCGTAGATGAACTTCTGCGGGTAGTAGATTGCGTAGTTCAGCGCCGTGCTGCCGCCCATCGAGAGGCCGACCACCGCGTTGCCGTTCTGAGACACGCCCTTGTTGGCTTCCAGCCATGAGGGAAGTTCCTGGGTCAGGAAGGTTTCCCACTTATAGGTGTAGTCCTGGCCGTTGCCCCGCGACGGCTGATACCAGTCGGTGTAGAAACTCGACTGGCCACCCACCGGCATCACCACTGACAGCCCGGAACCGTCGTACCACTCGAACGCCGGCGTGTTGATGTCCCAGCCGCTGTAGTCGTCCTGCGCACGCAGGCCGTCGAGCAGATAGACCGCGTGCGGCCCGCCGCCCTGGAACTGAACCCGGATGTTGCGGTTCATCGACGCCGAGAACACATCCAGATACTCAACCGGCAGACCCGGCCGGGAGAACGCACCAGCAGTCGCCGAACCCCCGACGAAGCCGATCAGCCCGGGCAGCGTCGCCGCTGCGACGGCCCCCGCCGCCAGCCGGCGCATCCACTTACCGTGAAACCTCTCAATGAACTTCATAACGGCAACCAACCCACCTTTCATCAAATGCCACAAAGCAATTGCCGTTGCTTTCGCTGCGTAATGAAACACGTCCGGACGGGGACGCCTGCTGTTCGACACCCCGTTGCGATATCGCGGTTGGCTAACGATTCCGACTCGGCACGGCCTCGAGAACGAGCGAAATACACTGTGACCTGTAGGAACAGAGTTACAGGTGTGACTAACCGTCAAGCCTCG
>JAVEES010000145.1 GCA_030840285.1 Pseudonocardiales bacterium | reverse complement strand
CTGGCCAACGTCGCACGGCACGCCGAAGCAAGCCGCGCCGATGTCAGCGTCACCGTGGACGCGGGCGAAATCACGCTAGAGGTCAGCGACGACGGCCGCGGTATCGACTCCGAACGACGCAGCGGGCTGGCGAACTTGCAAGCCAGAGCCGAGACCCATGGTGGAACGCTTCGGCTGATCGCCCCACGCGATGAAGGGACATGCTTGATATGGACGATTCCGATCGCGAACCTAGTCTAGATTCCATTGACGAAATCAGGGTTTTCTTGCTCGACGACCACGAGGTTGTCCGGCGCGGGATTGCTGATCTGCTCGAGACCGAGGCCGGCATCCGAGTCGTCGGTGAAGCTGGCTCCGCGGCTGAGGCATTGCGTCGTATTCCAGCCGCGCGCCCGGATGTTGCGATCTTGGACGCGCGTCTGCCCGACGGCAGCGGCATCGATGTGTGTCGCGATATCCGCTCGGAAATGCCCGAGGTGAACTGCCTGATCCTGACGTCCTACGACGATGACGACGCTATCTTCGCCGCGGTGATGGCCGGGGCGGCCGGCTACCTGTTGAAGGAGATCAGAGGAACATCGCTCGTCGACGCGGTGCGTCAGGTCGCGGCCGGAAAGTCATTGCTGGACCCGTCGGTCACCGGGCGGCTCTTGAGCCGTTTGCGCGACGGTGCGCCGAAGGACACCCGGCTGGCCTCATTGACCGATCGAGAACGCGAAATCCTCGGACTCATCGCCGACGGCCTGACGAACCGCCAGATCGGTGAGCGGCTCTTTCTGGCCGAGAAGACGGTCAAGAACTACGTATCTGGCCTCCTCGCCAAGCTGGGCATGCAACGTCGTACCCAGGCTGCGGTATTCGGGGCAGAGACGCGTCGGACCTAGTCCCGCAATCGGGACGTCCGACCCTGGCCCCCGCCTGCTACCCGGGAGCACCCTGATAGCAGAGATCGAGATGGGAGCCGACGTGTACCGAGACCGAATAGTCGTTGGCGTCGACGGATCATCAGGATCCCGTTCAGCCTTGATGTGGGCCGTCGACGAGTGCCGGCTCCGCGGACGCACCCTGCTCATCGTGCACGCTCCGGACCTGGCCGACGCGCCGTTTGTCCTATCAGCTGGTGAGCCAGCGATCCGCGCACTGGATGATGCCGGTTTGCGGTTGCTCGATGCCTATTCGGTTGCGGCCTCAGCCCGGCAGCCGGGAGTGCCCGTTACCTCGTTACTCAGCCACTCCGGCCCCGCGGACGCACTTGTCGACCTGAGCCTGGATGCCGACATGCTCGTCGTCGGTAACCGAGGCCACAGCGGGTTCACCTCGACCGTCCTCGGATCGGTGAGCACCCGCACCGCGGCACATGCACATTGCCCGGTCGTGGTGGTACCTCAGTCGCCCGCGTTACGCATCGCCGAATCGGCACTCGCCATAGTGGTTGGCGTATCGGATACACCGGCGGGACGTCTTGCCTTCGAGTTCGCGCTGGCTGAGGCGCAACGGCGCAGTTCAGCGGTGATCGCGCTGATGTCGCCCGCCCAGGACACCGACCGGCCAACCGAGTCCGGCGTGGCTCTGCCGACCGAATTGCAGCGGATCCGTGAGCTTTACCCCGAGGTGCGGTTGGTGACAAGCCTCGTCGACGCCGAGCCGGCCGAGGCGCTGTTGGTCGCCGCCAGAAACGCGAAACTCCTCGTCTTGGGCTGTCACCACAGCGATGACCGCTGGAGTACTCGCCTCGGGCCGGTGGCCGCCACCGTGCTTCATCAATCGCCTTGTCCGGTTGTGGTGGTCGGCGCCCGTCGCCACACAGCAACATCGCCAACGCGCAGCCGGCTTGTGGTGACTTAGATCGCACGACTATGGCCTATCAACCGAGACCGGGTACGCATGAAACGATGGAACGATCGACAACTACCCGCTTCGCCAGGGTGGAGTTCCGATCGTGCAGGGACCAACCCTCAGAATGAAGAGCTGCCGACGACAACTTGATTTGAGGCGGTGGCATCCCTCCGCCTGCGGCGCCAACGAGGGCACCAACCTCCGATGCGACCGAGAGTCGAAGGTGACCGCGCCTGTGGGAATGCCCCCACGGACTCGGATCCGCCGTCGGTCGATTTCGCCAACCGACTGATAACGCCGTGGCTATCGGGGGCGGTATCGATCTGGGACATTGCCGCGAGGACGGTCGACGGCTCTGCTTCACGACGGCCATGTCGTAGTGGCATGACCCCAGTTGCTTGATCCAGGTCGAGTGAGAATCTGACTGCCCTGTAGACGGGCAGGGAGGCTCGATGAGCGATGACGACGAGGAAGCGACACACGCCGGAGCGGTGGTGCGATGGCCGTCTGCCGTGCTCCATCCTGGCGCGTCGATGCCATATGACATTGTGCATACTCAACTGCTGCGAGCTTGGACGCATCCACCGTGTGACTGTGCTGGCGCCTGAATCCACGCCAGCGCCTCCGCCAGCTGATTGATGGCGTAGGCCATGCTCGCCAACGACCCAGCGTTGGCCGCGGACGGACTGAGCGCATTGGTGAGCTCGACGATCTTGCTGGACAGCGCCTCGTGCATTTCGCTCTTATTCAGGGCCATCACCGGAACTTATCCCAACCCTGAGACTCGGTCATGCCTCCGAGCGCCAAAGCACTAGATGTTCTTGTGCTGGCTGATCCGCAAGGCGGGATTCATCGATCTGACATTGACCCCGGCAGGTTGGCTCGTTAGGTATCAAATACTGCCCGCATCGCACAGGAGGACCGCCGCACCGGGCGGGTACGGGCCCCGGTGGCTGGTCGGCTGCCGGAAGGTACGCGGCTGGCCGGTCCGCAGGAGCGACTGGGCGCCGGATGTCCCGGTGCTGACCGTACGTGTCTTGCCGACGCCTGCTCGGCAAAACTCAGCGACTGCTCTTGTGAATCGCTGGGTGCTGGCGGCCGAACGGCGGCGCTCGCGTTAGCTGTTCATCTATGAAGGGTCCTGTTGGACCGCTACGCTGCCGGGCGTGAGGGAACCGGTGTTGGATCGGCGCGTCAACGTTGCGCAGCTGTGGCAACTGGCCTGTGATGCGGCCCGGAAGGGCGAGAAGTGGGG
>JAVEES010000092.1 GCA_030840285.1 Pseudonocardiales bacterium | reverse complement strand
CGGACCGTCCTGATGGAATCCTCAGACGGCGTCGGCATCCCGTTCGCCAGTTCGGACTCGCACCACTGAGTCGACATCGGTCACCCAGACCTTGCCGTCACCGATCTTGCCGGTGCGCGCCGCCTCGACGACCGCATCTACCACCTTGAAGGCATCGACGCTGCCTACCAGGACCTCGACCTTGACCTTGGGAACGAGATCGACGGTGTATTCCGCACCCCGGTAAACCTCGGTGTGACCGCGCTGCCGGCCGAAGCCCGACACCTCGCTCACGGTGAGGCCCTGAATCCCGAGGTTCTCCAGGGCGATCTTGACCTCCTCGAGCTTGAACGGCTTGATGATCGCTGTCACCAGCTTCATAGGGTCAGACTCCCTTTCCGGACAGTTCTTCGGTGCGCTCGGCCGGGACGGGGGCCCCACCGCTGACATGGGTGAGACCGCCGGTAAGCGTCGACGAGAAGGAGTATGCCGACTCCGCGTGCTCGATCTCATCCAACCCGGTCAGTTCGGTCTCCTCCGATACCCGGAAGATACCCAGCGCCTTCAGAGCGGTGCCGATGACGAAGGTGATGACGAAGGAGTACACGAGGACGCTGAGCGCTGCCACCACCTGAACCTCGAGCAGCTTCAGGCCGCCACCGTAGAACAACCCCCGCTTGGATTCCACGCCGCCGGCGAGCGCACCGTGGTCGAATCCGAAGAAGCCGATCAGGATGGTTCCGGTCAGGCCACCGACGAGGTGCACGCCGACCACATCGAGGGCGTCGTCGAAGCCGAACCTGAACTTCAGCCCGACTGCCAGGGCGCAGAGCATGCCGGCGATCAGGCCGATGGCCAGGCCGCCGAGCGGCGAGACGAACGCGCAGGCCGGGGTGATCGCCACCAGGCCCGCCACCGCGCCGGACGCAGCGCCTACCGTGGTGGGCTTGCCGTCGCGGAGTTGTTCGACCACCAGCCAGCCCAGGGTCGCGGCACAGGTGGCGATCGTGGTGGTCGTGAAGGCAAGGCCTGCGATGCCGTCAGCGGCACCCTCGGACCCGGCGTTGAAGCCGTACCAGCCGAACCAGAGCAGCGATGCGCCGAGCAGCACGAAGGGCACGTTGTGCGGCTTCATCGGATCGCGACGCCAGCCGACCCGCTTGCCCAGGACGAAGACCAGGGCCAGGGCGGCGGCACCGGCGTTGATGTGCACCGCGGTACCGCCGGCGAAGTCCTCGGCCTTCAGCTTGTTGAGGATCCAGCCGGTGCCGAATACCCAGTTGGCGACGGGGAAGTAGACGATGGTGACCCAGATGGCGACGAAGATCGTCCAGCCCCAGAACTTGACCCGGTCGGCGATCGCACCCGAGATCAGTGCCGGAGTGATGATGGCGAACATCAGCTGGAACATCGCGAACACCAGCACCGGTACGCCTGCGGTCAGGCCGCCGGTCGGCAGGTTCTCTCCGATCTTGTAGATCGGCCCGAAGCCCCAGACGCTGGAGAGCACGTCGGGATTACCCAGGCCGTAGAAGTTCGCGGAGGACCCGATCAGGCCGCTCCATCTCGTGGCGCCGAATGACCACGAGAAGCCGTAGATGGCCCACAGGACGCCGACCACGGCCAGGCAGATGAAGTTCATCATGAGCATGTTCAGCGCGTTCTTGGCCCGGACCATGCCCGAGTAGAAGAAGGCCAAACCCGGTGTCATGATCAGAACCAGTGCTGCGGATGCGAGGATCCAGGCGGTATTGCCGGTGTCCACGGCTGCCGGGACTGGATCGGCAGCTAACAAGATCGCAGGATGCACCCTTGCGTCTCCTTCGTTGGTGGGATTGTCGAAGGCGGCGTTGCCCCGAAACGTAGCCAGAGGTTTTCGCCCGGCTGTTTCGGCCAACCGCCCGGGAATGTTTCAGGTGTATTAACGATGCGCGGATGCGACCAGCGTCACGCCCGAGATGTCTGGATCATCGGGGTAGCGTGCTCTTCGCCGGCGGCATCGGGTCCCGGCGCGTAAGGCAGGACCGTTTCGGTAGCGTCCATGCCATGCCGAGCTTGACCAGGATCGAAGCCGTCACCCGCGCCGCACTGATCCAGGTCGATGGTTACCGCATCCAGTTGGATCTCACCGAGGACGGCCCCGAGTTCTGGTCCCGGACGGTCATACGATTTCGTAGCCGCCGCGCCGGCGAAGCCACGTTCGTCGACATCAAGGCCGCCGCGGTCTCACGGATCACGCTCAACGAGCGACCGCTGGACCCGTCGGAGATCGTGGCTGGCCGGTTGGTTCTCAAGGACCTGGCACCGGACAACGAGCTGGTGGTCGAGGCGCAGATGTCCTATTCCTCCGACGGCGAGGGATTGCACCGGCACGTGGACCCGGCAGACGGCCAGACCTACCTGTATGCGATGTCGTTCCTGGACGCGGCGCCCCGGTGGTTCGCCTGCTTCGACCAGCCCGATCTGAAGGCACCGTTTGACATCAGCGTCCGATGCGCACCGGAGTGGACGGTGCTGGGCAACGGCGCGGCGCACGCCACCGCTGCAGGCAACTGGACGCTGGAGACCACCAAACCGCTGTCGACCTATTTCGTGACGCTGGTTGCCGGCCCCTATCACTCCGTGCGATCCCAGCACGACGGCATCGTGCTGGGCGTACACGCTCGACGCTCGCTGGCTGAGCATCTGGACCGTGAGGCATCCGAGATGCTCGCGGTAACCGCTGCTGCCTTCGATCGCTACCACCAGCTGTTCGGCGTCCGGTACCCGTTCGGCGAATACCACCAAGCCTTCGTCCCCGATTTCAATGCC
>JAVEES010000089.1 GCA_030840285.1 Pseudonocardiales bacterium | reverse complement strand
GGCTCGCCGGCAATCTCCATCGATCCGGACTCGATGCCTCGCTCCCCCGCACCCTGAGCCACGCCGCTACCGCCGCCCAGGCTCGATCGGCCGTGAGTTGCTTGCTCGGCCGCGGTCCCGGGCTGACGCCGGCAGGCGATGATCTGTTGTGCGGCCTGCTGGCCGGCGCACGCCTGTTCGGTCGCGATTGCACAGACATCGCCGCTGCGGTGGCGACCGAACTGGCGAACCGGCCACGAGCCACCACGGCCCTGTCCCGCCAGCTGTTGTGGCGAGCCTGCGCAGGCGACGGACTGCCCGAGCTCCGGGAGCTGGCCGCCGCGCTGGTGACTGATCCGGCAGTAGTTCACAACAGGCTGAGCCTGCTGACGGCGATCGGTCACACATCCGGGATCGCCCTGCTCGCGGGTGTGCTGGCCGCTGTCGATCTCCGGCCGAACGCGTACGGGTTGCGAAACGAGACCCGGTCGTGAGTGTCGAGAGGGTCGTGCTACGGCGCGGCCTGTACGCCGACTCCGTCACCTTGATGCAGCTTAGCCGCGAGATCGCCACGGCGGACGGGGTGCAGGCCGCGCTGGTGGCGATGGCCACCGAACTCAATCTCGATGTGCTTGCCGGAATGGGCTTCACGCTGCCCGCCGAATCCGATTCCGCCAACGACCTGCTGATCGCGGTCCGCGCCCAGGACGAGAAAATCGTCGAGACAGCGCTGAACCTGGCCGACCAGCTACTCAGCGCGCCAACCCGAGCTCAGCCCGAGGGCGGCGGTAACGCGCTGCCGCCCCGCACCGTGTCGGCCGCCGTGCGTGCCTCAAGCCCCGGGCTGGCCTTCATCTCGGTGCCGGGGCAGCACGCCTTCACCGAGGCGATGGACGCCCTGGACTCGGGCTGCGATGTCATGGTGTTCTCCGACAACGTTCCGATCGAGGCCGAGATCGTCCTGAAGGACACGGCGAACGAGCGCGGCCTGCTGGTCATGGGCCCGGACTGCGGGACCGCGGTGATCGGCGGCATCGGCCTTGGCTTCTCGCACACGGTTGACGCGGGCCCGATCGCCGTGGTCGCAGCCTCGGGCACCGGCGCCCAACAGGTGCTCTGCCTGCTTGACGCGGCGGCGGTCGGCGTGTCCGCCGCGATCGGGGTCGGCGGTCGGGATCTGTCGCAGGCCGTGGCCGGCCGCTCGACCCGCGCCGCACTGCAACGGCTCGACGATGATCCGGGCACCGAACTGATCCTGCTGGTGTCCAAGCCGCCCGCGGCAGAGGTCGCTGAGGACCTCCGGACGCTGGCCGCCGAGTTGCGGACTCCGGTGCAGTTTGCCCTGCTGGGAGAAGGCGAAACAGACTTGACCGCAGCGGTGTCGAAGGCCCTGACGACCCTGAACCGACCGGTTCCCCGGTGGCCGGCAGTGATCGGGCGCCGCCCCCAGATTCCGTCCGGCGCGGTGCTTCGCGGGCTGTTCTGCGGCGGCACGCTGTGCGACGAGGCAATGCTGATCGCAACTGCCAGCCTCGGCCCGATCTTCTCCAACACGCCGTTGCGGCCTGAGTGGGCGCTGGACTCCTCGCTTCGCAGTCGGCACGCCAGCATGATCGACTTCGGAGACGATGCCCTCACCCGAGGCCGCGCGCACCCGATGATCGATCCGAGCTTGCGGACCGAGGCGCTGCGGGCGGCGCTGGCCGATCCCACCACGGGCGTGGTGCTGCTCGACGTTGTCCTGGGCCACGGCTCGCACCCGGACCCGGTCGGCGAACTCCTGCCCTCGATCGAGCGCGCCGGCGTCCCCGTGGTGATCTCACTGATCGGCGCACGACGCGACCCGCAGGGCTTGGATGCCTCACGCGAGCGGCTGCACCGGGCCGGCGCGTCGGTATTCGGGTCCAACGCCGAAGCGGCCCGCTACGCCGTTTCGCTTATCACCCAAAGAGATTCCTCGTGAGCGCGCGGAACGGTTCGCAGCCGCCGAACGTCATCTCGGCCGGGCTCGAACTGTTTGCCGACGCCGCATCCGAGCAGGGCGCGCAGGTTCGCCGGATCGACTGGCGCCCTCCGATGCCCTCGAGCGAGCAAGCGCTCGCGCGAGTGATGGCTGACCGGCGACGGGTCCAGGCCAACGCCGAGGCACTCGCGCGAATCACCTCCACCGCCGCGCTGCTGGTCGACGTACTACCTGCCGGGCCGACGTTGGGCTTGGGGACAACCGACTTTCTGCACGCCGGGCCACCGATCGGCTGGGATCGGGCATCGGGTCCGCTGCGCGGAGCGCTGCTCGGCGCGGCTGCCTTCGAGGGCATCGTGGACGAGCCGGAGCAGGCGATCGAGTTGTTCGCCTCGCGGGCTGGTTACTCCCTCGATCCGTGTCACCACCATTCCGCCGTCGGGCCGATGGCGGGCGTGATCTCGGCGTCGATGTGGTTGTTCGTGGTGGAAGATCCGAGCACCGGCCGCCGGACGTACTGCAGCCTCAACGAAGGGCTGGGCAAGGTGCTGCGCTACGGCGCCTACTCCCCCGACGTGCTGAGCAGGCTGCGATGGATGTCCGACGTGCTGGGGCCGTTGTTGCAGCAGGCGGTGCGTGCTCGCGGGCCCATCGATCTCAAGGCGATCCTCGCCCAGATGCTGCAGATGGGCGACGAGGCGCACAACCGCAATCGGGCCGGAACGCTGATGTGGCTGCGGGAAGTGCTGCCCGCGCTGATCGACTCGGCAGCACCCTCCTCCGACGTCGCCGAGGTGGTTCGCTTCGTTTCCGGTAACGACCATTTCTTCCTGAACCTAGCGATGCCCGCCTGCAAGCTCACTCTGGACTCCGCACGCGACATTCCCGGCTCGACCGTCGTTGTGGCCATGGCACGCAACGGGACCGATTTCGGAATCCAGGTCGCGGGCACCGGCCAGCAGTGGTTCACCGGCCCGGCACAGTTGGTGGACGGCCTGTTCCTCGGCGACTACGGTCCCGAGGACGCCAACCCCGACATCGGAGACTCGGCTATCACGGAGACCGCCGGGCTCGGCGGGTTCGCGATGGCGGCGGCACCGGCAATCGTGCGATTCGTCGGCGGCGAGGTCGGGGACGCGATCAACGCCTCGCGGCGGATGTATGAGATCACCGTGGGCGAGCACCCGATGTACTCGATCCCGGTACTCGGATTCCGAGGAACGCCCACCGGGATCGACGTGACGAAGGTCGTGCGTACCCAGATCCTGCCGCAGATCAACACCGGCATGGCAGGCAAGCAAGCCGGTGTCGGGCAGGTCGGCGCGGGGCTGGTCACACCGCCGGCGGAGATCTTCGTGCAGGCCCTCACCGCGCTGGCCGAGCGGGCGGCACCGCTCCTCTAGCGCCGGCCCCGCTTCTCTAGCGCGGGCCCCGCGAGGAGCCACCGAGCCGCCGCAGATCCTCAGGCGTGTCGATGTCGTCTACCCCGTCCGGAAGGTCGAGGAACCGGACCCGTTCCGGATGGGCGTCGATGAAGGCACGGGCACCCTGATCTCCGGCGGCCGAGCCTGCGAACTCGGCGAACAGCGTCCGGCTCACGAGAACCGGGTGCGAGCGCCGACCGCCCCGGCGCGCCACGACGACCTGCCAGCCGGCCAGAAACTCCTCGATCACCGCACGCACATCCTCGCCGGTGATGCCGAGCTGGTCGACGAGCACGATCAGACATGCCGCGGCCTGCACGCTGTCCAGACCCAGGCGCAGCGAGGACGACATCCCGCGGTCCGGATCCTGATTCACGACGGTCTGGACGCCGTCGGCGACGACGTCCGCCGAGCGAACCACCGCGAGGATCGGTTCGCAACCACCCTCGCGCAGCGGCGTCGCCGCGATGTCGATCAGGCGGCTGCCGCCTA
>JAVEES010000004.1 GCA_030840285.1 Pseudonocardiales bacterium | reverse complement strand
AACGCGGTGGGAACGCCGGCCCTGCTGCCCGACGGCACGATCGCGCAGGAGTCGTTGCTGGGCGGTACCCGGGTCGATGTCGGTGGCAGCGGCGCAAGGGAGCTGGACCGATGACCATTCCTCCCGCCTCACTGAAAGGCGCGTTCGGCTCGTGACCCCTACCTACTATTTGGTTCTTTCCGCCGCGCTCTTCTCGATCGGCGCGGTCGGGGTACTCGTGCGCCGGAACGCGATCGTCGTCTTCATGTGCGTCGAGTTGATGCTCAACGCGGTGAACCTCACCCTGGTTACCTTCTCCAGGATCAACGGCACCCTGGACGGGCAGATCATGGCCTTCTTCGTCATGGTCGTCGCGGCAGCCGAGGTGGTCGTCGGTCTCGCCATCATCATGTCCATCTTCCGGACGCGGCGCTCGGCTTCGGTCGATGACGCGAACCTGCTGAAGTACTAAGGAGCCCAGTGACCATGCTGCCCGCCTCGCTGAAAAGCGTGCTCGGCTCATGAGCCCTGCCCACGGAATCCAGTCAGCCGCCTGGCTGCTGGTAGTGCTGCCGGCGCTGTCGGCCGCCCTGCTGCTGTTGCTCGGCAAGCGGGCCGACAAGTGGGGCCACCTGCTCGGTGCCCTCGTGCCGGTGGCCTTGTTCATCTACACCGTCGCGCTCTTCTTCTCGATCAAGTCCGAGAGCGGCGAGGGCCGGGTTCGCGACCTGCACCTGTTCAGCTGGATCGCGGTCGGCGGCTTCAAGGTCGACGTCGGCTTCCTGCTCGATCCGCTGTCGCTGACCTTCGCCTTGCTGATCACCGGCGTCGGCTCGCTCATCCATATCTACTCGATCGGCTATATGGCCCACGACGAGGGACGGCGCCGTTTCTTCGGCTACCTCAACCTCTTCATCGCCGCGATGCTGCTGCTGGTGCTGGGCGACAACTTCCTGAGCCTTTACGTCGGCTGGGAAGGCGTCGGTCTGGCCTCGTACCTTCTGATCGCCTACTACTACAACCGCGATTCCGCTGCCACCGCGGCGAAGAAGGCGTTCATCGCCAACCGGGTCGGGGACGTGGGCCTGTCCATCGCGATCATGCTGATGTTCGCCTACCTGGGCACGACGAGCTTCCAGGGGGTCTTCGCCGGCGTCGGCGGGCTGCCGCACGGTGTCGTGACCGCCATCGCGTTGATGCTGCTGCTCGGTGCCTGCGGAAAGTCTGGCCAGTTCCCGCTGCAGACCTGGCTTCCGGACGCCATGGAAGGCCCGACGCCCGTCTCCGCGCTGATCCACGCGGCGACCATGGTGACCGCGGGCGTCTACCTGATCGCACGCTCCGCGCCCATCTTCGATCTCACCGGGGCAGGCCGGACGGTCGTCACGATCGTCGGTGCGATCACCCTGCTGTACGGCTGCGTGTGCGCATTCGGCCAGGACGACCTGAAGAAGGTGCTGGCGTATTCGACCGTGAGCCAGATCGGTTACATGTTCCTGGCGGTGGGCCTGGGCAAGGGCGTGTATGCGATCGGCATCCTGCATCTGCTCGGCCATGGGTTCTTCAAGGCCGCGCTGTTCCTGTCGGCGGGCTCGGTCATGCATGCCATGAACGACCGGATCGACATGCGGCGCTTCGGCGGCCTGGTGCGGATCATGCCGATCACGTACGGGGTCTTCTTGTGCGGGTACCTCGCGATCATCGGTTTCCCGCTGGCCACTGGCTACTTCACCAAGGACAAGATCATCGAAGCGGCCCTTGACAAGGGCGGAACTTCGGGCTGGGTCCTCGGCCTGGCAGCGCTCCTGGGTGCCGGCCTCACGGCCTTCTACATGACTCGCGCGTTGCTCATGACCTTCCACGGCCAACGCCGGTGGGAGGACGACGTGCACCCGCATGAGGCACCCGCCACCATGACCGTGCCGATGATCGTCCTAGGCTTCCTCTCGCTCGTCGGAGGATTCGTGCTCACCTTCGGCGGTGGCCTGCAGAACTGGCTCGCGCCAGTGGTCGGCAAGCCCGAGGAAGCTGGCGTGCACACCATCTCCACACCCGTGTTGACCGCGCTCACGCTGGTTGTGGTCGCCGGTGGTGCGGCCGGGGCGTGGCTGGTATTCGGTCGCAACCCGGTTCCGGTTACGCAGCCTGCGGGTTCGTTCGTCACCGTCGCTGCCCGGCGCAACCTATACGCCGACGCGTTCAACGAGAGCGTGCTGATGCGGCCTGGCCAGTGGCTGGTTCGTGGGCTGGTGTTCTTCGACAACAAGGGAGTCGACGGTGCCGTCAATACGGTGGCCGCCGGCCTGGGCGGTGGCTCCGGTCGTCTGAGAAGGCTGCAGACCGGGTTCGTCCGTTCGTACGCTCTTTCCATGCTGGCTGGCACCGCCGCGGTGCTCGCAGTCCTGCTCGCGGTGAGGTTCAGCTGACATGCATAACGTCTCTCTGTTGATACTGCTTGCCATACCGCTGCTGGCCAGCATCGTGATCTTCGCGCTGCCCCAGGGCGCGGACCTGCTGGCGAAGCAGATTGCCCTGGTGGCCTCGACGATCACGTTCGTCTACGTGATCGTGATCGGGGTCGGCTTCAAGACCTCTGCCGGTGCCAGCCGCTTCCAGTACTCGGGATCCTGGACCTGGATCAGGTCCTTCGGCGTGCACTTCGCTTTCGGGGTGGACGGAATTGCGCTGGTGCTGATCGGGATGTCGACGCTGCTGGTGCCGACCGTGGTGCTCGCGTCGTGGAACAGCTTCGACACCGTCGAGGACGCCGAAGAGGCCGAACCGGCCAGGCGATCGAGCAAGACCTACTTCGCCTTGCTGCTGCTGCTGGAAGTCTTCATGATCGGCGTGTTCGCGGCGACCGACATCTTCCTGTTCTACGTCTTCTTCGAAGCCATGCTGGTCCCGATGTACTTCATCATCGGCAGCTTCGGTGGCCCCCGGCGCCAGTACGCCGCGGTGAAGTTCTTCCTGTATTCACTGCTCGGCGGGCTGTTGATGCTCGCCGCTGTGATCGGGCTGTACCTCAGTGCTGGCACCTCCAGTTTCGCCTTCACCGACCTCGTGGGACATGTGCCCAACGGCGCAACCCAGAAGTGGCTCTTCCTCGGCTTCTTCATCGCATTCGCGATCAAGGCGCCGCTGGTGCCCTTCCACACCTGGCTGCCCGATGCCGGAGCAGAGGCACCGGCGGGTGGCGCGGCGCTGCTGGTGGGGGTGCTGGACAAGGTCGGCACCTTCGGATTCCTGCGCTACTGCCTGCCGCTTTTCCCGGAGGCCTCGCGGTATTTCGCGAAGCCGATCCTGGTGCTGTCGGTGATCGGCGTGCTGTACGCGGCGTTCCTGGCCATGGGGCAGCGGGACATGAAACGCCTGATCGCCTATACCTCGGTCGCGCACTTCGGCTTCATCGGCCTGGGCATCTTCGCCTTCACGACCCAGGGCGGCACCGGAGCCGTGCTGTACATGGTGAATCACGGGCTCTCCACCGGCGTGCTGTTCATCGTCGTCGGCTTCCTGGTATCGCGCGGCAAGAGCAGGCTGATCTCGGACTACGGTGGCGCGGCACGGATCACCCCACGGCTGGGCGGCGTCTTCCTGATCGCGGGCTTGTCCGCCCTGGCGCTGCCGGGCATGAGCACCTTCATCTCGGAGTTCCTGACCTTGGTGGGCGCCTTCACCAGGCACAAGGGGCTCGCGATCGTCGCCACCACCGGAATCATCCTGGCGGCGCTCTACGTGTTGCTGCTCTACCAACGCACCATGCAGGGCACGGTCAACCCGAGAGTGCTCGGCTTCCGCGACTTGAACGCTCGTGAGTTGTTCGCTGTCGGGCCGCTGATCGCGCTGATCCTGGTGCTCGGTGTGTACCCCAAACCCGTCATCGACATCATCAATCCGGCCGTCAAGGCAACCCTGTCCGACGTCGGGCAGACCGACCCGCAGCCGCAGCATGTCGCACAGCCCGGAGGACACAAGTGAGCCCGCTGACCGTGGTGGCGGCGGCCGGGACGGGCACCAGCTCGTTCACGACGCCGTCGATCAGCTATGCCGCGATCGCACCCATCCTGATCGTGCTCGCGGCCGCGTGCGTCGGGGTGCTGGTGGAGGCGGCCGTGCCGCAGGCCCAACGCTTCTACACCCAGGTCGGCGTCACCCTGCTGGGCCTGGTGGCCGCCTTCGTCGACGTGATCGCGATCCGCGGGCACTCCGTGGTCACCGCTGGCCGGGCCTTGGCCATCGACAGCACTTCGCTGTTCCTGCAGGGCACGATCCTCGTCCTGGCCGCATTATCGGTGCTGCTGATGGCCGAGCGCAGCGTGGAGTTCGGAAGTTCGATCGTCGCGCAGGCCGCGGTGGTCGTGGGATCACCGGCTGATCGGCGACTGGCCACCAGTGAGCGCGTGCAGACCGAGGTCTTTCCGCTCGCGCTGTTCGCGGTCGGCGGCATGTTGATCTTTCCGGCGGCCAACAACTTGCTGCTCATGTTCGTGGCACTGGAGGTGCTCTCGCTCCCGCTGTACCTGATGGCGGGCTTGAGCCGGCGCCGTCGGCTGCTGAGCCAGGAAGCGGCGATCAAGTATTTCCTGTTGGGAGCCTTCGCCTCGGCGTTCTTCCTCTACGGGATCGCCCTCATCTACGGCTACGCGAATTCGGTGAACCTGCCCGACGTCCTCGCGGCGCAGAGCACCTCGGGATCCTCTGATGTGCTGCTGTACCTGGGCTTCGGCATGCTGATCGTCGGCTTGCTCTTCAAGGCGGGTATCGCACCGTTCCACTCGTGGACGCCGGACGTCTACCAGGGTTCACCCACCCCGGTAACGGCCTTCATGGCGTCCTGCACCAAGATCGCCGCGTTCGGCGCCATTCTGCGGGTGCTCTACGTGGGGTTCTCGACGAGTTCGTGGAACTGGCGACCGATCATCTGGGCCGTCGCGATCGCCTCGATCGTGGTGGGCGCGATCCTCGGCCTGACCCAGACCGATCTCAAGCGCATCCTCGCCTACTCCTCGATCGCGCATGCCGGTTTCATCCTGATCGGCTTGCTGTCCATCGATCAGGCGGGGCTGTCCAGCGTGCTGTTCTACCTTGCCAGCTATGGCCTGACGACGGTCGCGGCCTTCGGCATGGTGACCCTGGTACGCGACGCCAATGGCGAGGCGACCCACCTGTCGCAGTGGTCGGGCCTGGCCAGGCGTTCGCCGCTGTTCGCGGTGACCTTCGCCTTCCTGCTGCTGGCGTTCGCGGGCATCCCGTTGACGAGCGGGTTCATCGGTAAGTTCGTGGTGTTCCGCGCGGCGTATCACGTGGCGGCGCCCCTGGTCGTGATCGCGCTGATCGGCTCTGCGGTCGCCGCGTTCTTCTACCTTCGCATCGTCGTGATGATGTTCTTTGCCGAACCGGCCGAGGACGGCCCCACGGTCACGATCCCGTCGGTCTTCACGATGCTTGCCATCACGGTCGGAACGGCGGCCACCCTGGTCCTCGGCGTCTTCCCGCAGCCCCTGCTCGACCTTGCCGATAACGCGGCTAAGCTGCGCGGGTGACAGGTTCCACCGCTCCGGTCGCGGTCGGTCTCGGATTCGACGACCCCATCCTGGAGTCCTCGGTCCGCGAGGGGCTCGCCGCCGTGGAGAAGGCGCTGCTGTCGGCGGTGCAGTCCGAGGACGAGTTCGTCGCTGAGGCGGCGAAGCATCTCGTCGATGCCGGTGGCAAGCGATTCCGCCCCCTGGTGGCGCTGCTGGCGGCGCACTTCGGGGAACCGCATTCCGAAGAGGTCATCCTGTCGGCTGTCGTCTGCGAGCTGACCCATCTCGCGACGCTCTATCACGACGACGTGATGGACGAGGCCGCTGTCCGCCGCGGTGCCGAATCGGCGAACACGCGCTGGGGAAACTCGGTGGCCATCCTCACCGGCGACTTCCTGTTTGCCCGGGCGTCGGACATCCTGGCCGATCTGGGCCCGGAGGCGGTCAGGATTCAGGCCCGCACCTTCGAGCGCCTGGTCACCGGCCAGATCCGCGAGACCGTGGGGCCGAAGCCCGGTACCGATCCGATCGATCACTACCTGGCCGTACTTGCCGAGAAGACCGGGTCGCTGATCGCGACCTCGGCCGAGTTCGGCGCCCGGTTCGCGGGGCTGGAGGACGACGACATCGCGTCGCTGCGGGCCTTCGGCGAGCAGATCGGGGTCGCGTTCCAAATCTCTGATGACATCCTCGACATCGCCTCCGATACCGGTCAGTCCGGCAAGACTCCCGGTACGGATCTGCGCGAAGGCGTCCAGACCTTGCCTGCCCTGTATGCCTTGCGCGACACCACGGAGCAGGGTGCGCGGCTGCGCGAGCTGGTGAGCAGACCGCTGGTCGATGACGCTGAACACGTCGAGGCGCTGCGGCTGCTGCGCTCGTCCGAGGCGCTGGCGGAAGCTCGAAAGACCACCGTGTCCTATGCCGAAGCCGCCCGGGCGGCGCTGTCGTCGCTGCCCGACGTGCCCGCCAGAGCCGCGCTTGAAGCCCTGACCGATCTGGTCGTCACGCGCACCGGCTGATCCGGGCTGCCGGTGGGCGGGATGAGAAGTCTGGGTGTCTTCATACCCCGACTTACTCGTGGGTAAGGGGAAGACGGCGTAACTTACGTAAGCGTAGGTTCTAGTCTCACAGCGTTCGGAGTTCTGCCATGACGATGACTGAAAGCCGGCTTCCGTCGGGGCCAGAGGGTGTCCAGGTCCGCCTCCTGCATGAGCTGGAACCGGTCGTCGAAGCGAACCTCGAGCGCCACCTCGGCGTTGCCAAGGCCTGGCTGCCGCATGACTACATCCCGTGGAGCCAGGGGCGGGACTTCGCGTTTCTGGGCGGTGAGGACTGGAAGCCGGAGGATTCGCCGCTGGACCCGGTCGCCAAGACCGCGATGGTCGTCAACCTGCTGACCGAGGACAACCTGCCCTCCTATCACCGTGAGATCGCCACCCGCTTCGGCCGCGACCGCGCGTGGGGCCAATGGGTCGGTCAGTGGACCGCCGAAGAGGGACGCCACGGTATCGCGCTGCGGGACTATCTCGTCGTGACTCGGGGCGTGGACCCGGTACGGCTCGAGCAGCTGCGCATGGAGCACATGGTCGCGGGCTACGACTCCGGGGACAAGACGATGTTGCAAGCCGTCGCCTACGTCTCCTTCCAGGAGCTGGCCACCCGGGTCTCACACCGCAATACCGGTAAGGCCACCGGCTGTCCGCTGGCCGAGCAGCTGCTGGCCCGCATCGCGCTGGATGAGAACCTGCACATGATCTTCTACCGGAACCTCGTTGCCGCAGCCTTCGATATCGCGCCGGACGAGACGATGGCCGCGATCCGCGACGAGGTGGTCGGCTTCCAGATGCCTGGCGCCGGCATGACGGATTTCGCGCGCAACTCCGTGACGATCGCCAAGGCCGGGATCTATGACCTGCGGCTGCACCACGATGCGGTCATCCAACCGATCCTGAAGTTCTGGAAGGTGTTCGAGCGGACGGACCTGACCGGTGCGGGTGAGCAGGCGCGTGAAGAGCTCGCCGAGTTCATGACCGGCCTGGATTCGCAGGCGGCCCGGTTCGTCGAGCAACGCGAGAAGATGCTGGCTCGGCAGGCCGCTCGCAAAGTGTGATGAGTTGATAGAGCTTTGCCCGATTTAGGACTGGTCTAGAAACCTACGTCGCGCTACTCTTATCACACAATATTCACGCGCGCCGGTGATGTGCCGAGCGAGCCCGCCCCGTTCTGGAGGTCGCCTTGCCGGCGTCGAGATCACTGCGAGCCCTTCGCCACGGCGTCGTGTGCTCCGTTCTCGGTGTCGTGCTCGGCGCGACGGTGATCCTGGCCTGTCAGCCTGCCAGCGCGAGCGCCCCCGGCTCGCAGCAGTCCAGCGCGAGTGCCGCGACGTCTCGGGAAGCGCACTCCAAAGCCGCCAACGCTCAGTCACACAAGCCGGCCAAGGCCCAGTCAGACAAGCCAGCCAAGGCCCAGTCAGACAAGCCAGCCAAGGCACAGTCGCACAAGCCCCCCAAGGCCAAGCCCGTCAACGCCAAGTCGCACAAGCCCACGAAGACCAACGTCGCCAAGGCCAAGCCAGCCAAAAACAAGCCAGCCAAAAACAAGCCAGCCAAAAACAAGCCCGCGAAGACCAAGCCCGCGAAGACCAAGCCCGCCAAGACCCAGGTCGCGAAGGCTAAGCTTCCCCAGGGGAAGAACCTTGCGCAACACGCGACAACGGCTGGCTCAAAGTCGGCCTCCACGGCGAGCAAGACCGGGCTGCTGAAGCCCTCGTCGAAGTCGGCGGGAAGCGCGGCGAACATCGTGAAGGCCGGCGCCGCCGCCGCCACCAAGACGGCCACCAAGACGGTGACGGGCACAGTGGCCAAAGCATCGGCAACGGTCAGGTCCCTGGCACCGGGCAAGGCAACCGCTGCTGGCGCGACCTCCTCGACGGCGACCGGAGGCTCGAGCATCACGCCGGCATCGTCGGTGGCCGCCCTGCAACTCCCGCCGTTCACTATCAGCGCCTCGGCTTCCGCTGGCAACGGGGCGGCGTCTGCCGCCGGTGCGCAACCCAGGGCGAATGGCACCGCGACACCGGCCGCGCCGCACAAGCCGGCGGCAGGCAGTGCTCAGAGCCGCCCGCACAGCCTCAGCATCCCTTTGATACCAAGGCACCTGACGATGCTCACCTCGTCGCTCGGCTCGATCGGCGGCGTCGTCGCCCTCTTCGTGCTGATCCTGGGACTCGGATTGGTCCTCGGCGTGACGAGGCGTCGTACCGGCGTCCGCTAGCCGGCTCAACCCGAGCGGTGCAATCGCCGTTCACGCTCAGCGGGTCGAGGCCTCAACCGCTCTGAACTGTGCGGCCTGGCGTCGCTGCGTCCTCAGGGCGTCGAACGTGAGAATCGAAAGCGCGATCCAGACGAGGGCGAAGCCGGCCAGTCGCGGCGCGGGTAGCGGCTCGTGGCGGATGCCGATTCCGACGGCGAACTGGATCACCGGAGTGAGGTACTGCAACAAGCCGAGCACGGTCAGCGGTAGTCGTCGGGCGCCCGCCGCGAAGAGCAGCAGCGGCACGGCGGTGACGATTCCGGTACCGGCGAGCAGGGCCGCCTGACCCGCCCCATGATGAGCGAAGGTGAGTGTTGACTGCCCCGCCAGCACGCACAGCGTGACGAGCGCCGGCACCGCGAGGAAACCTGTCTCGATGGCAAGCGACTCGATCGCGCCGACGCTGGTCCGGCTCTTCAGGAAGCCATACGTGGCAAAGGAGAAGGCCAGTGCGAGTGCGATCCAGGGCAACCGGCCGTAGTCCAGGGTCAGCACCACGATCGCGACCGCGGCGATAGCGACTGCGGTCCATTGCGCTGGCCGCAGCGACTCCTTCAGGACGACGACGCCGAGCAGGATGGTCAGCAGCGGATTGATGAAGTAGCCCAGGCTGGTCTCTACGACGTGATGGTGGTTGACGCCCCAGATGTAGATGCCCCAGTTGGCCGAGACAAACATCGCCGCCAGGCACAGACGCCACAGTGTCGAGCGATCGGCGACCGCGGCCCGCACCGACTTCCACTGCCGCCGGACGGCGATGAGGATCGCCACGAACACCAGAGACCAGATCATCCGGTGCGCGAGGATCTCGATCGCGCCGGCCGGCTCCAGCAGCGGCCAGTACAGCGGGAACAGGCCCCACAACAGGTACGCGCCGGCGCCGTAGGCCAGGCCGTCTCGATCGGCGGTCCGCGACGTCACCGGCGCGGGTTCGCTCAGGCGACGGTCCAGGCGTCGGTGCCGCGTAGCAGTGTTTGCAGTGCGTCCTGGTCGCTGCCCCGTCCGGTGGTTTCGGCGGCCTGCTTTGCGGAGTCGAGCTGGTCGTTGAGTAGCTGGTCGTAGCTGGGCCGGGTGATGTCGCGGAAGACGCCCATCGGTGAGAGCCGGGTGTCGGGCTGGGATAGCCGGGACAGGGCGAAGGCGTAGGAGGGGTCTTCGGCGTGGGCGTCGTGGACGACGACGCGGGGGTCGCCCTCGGCGACGTTCTCCGCGACCGAGAGCGCGCCGGTGGCTGGGTCGCGCACGACTGCCTTGGTGTTGTCGTTGCCGAACCGGATCTCTTGGCCGTGGTGCAGGCCGATGATCCAGTCGCCGCGGGTGTCGGAGTCTTTGAGCAGGTCGAAGGCGCCGTCGTTGAAGATGTTGCAGTTCTGGTAGATCTCGACCAGTGAGGTGCCTTCGTGCTGGGTGGCCGCCCGCAGCACCTCGGTGAGGTGTTTGCGGTCGGAGTCCAGGGTGCGGGCGACGAAGGTGGCTTCGGCGCCCAGGGCGAGCGAGACCGGGTTGAAGGGGTTGTCCAGTGATCCCATCGGGGTGGACTTGGTGATCTTGCCCTGCTCGCTGGTGGGGGAGTACTGGCCCTTGGTCAGGCCGTAGATCCGGTTGTTGAACAGCAGGATCGTCAGGTTGACGTTGCGGCGCAGCGCGTGGATGAGGTGGTTGCCGCCGATGGACAGGGCGTCGCCGTCACCGGTGACGACGAAGACCTTCAGGTCCGGACGGCTTGCGGACAGGCCGGTCGCGATCGCCGGCGCGCGTCCGTGGATGGAGTGCATGCCGTAGGTGTTCATGTAGTACGGGAACCGCGAGGAGCAGCCGATCCCGGAGATGAACACGACGTTCTCGCGGGCGATGTTCAGTTCGGGCATGAAGCCCTGCACCGCGGCCAGGATCGCGTAGTCACCGCAGCCGGGGCACCAGCGGACTTCCTGATCGGTCTTGAAATCTTTGGCCTTGAGCCCGAGGTCAGTCACTGGTCAGTACTCCTTGCAGCATTTCGGCGAGGTCGGCGGCGCGGAACGGCATGCCGCGGACCTGGGTGAGCGAGATCGCGTCGATGAGGTATTTGCCGCGGATCAGCAGGGCGAGCTGGCCGAGGTTCATCTCGGGGATGACGACCTTGTCGTAGGAGGCCAGCACCTGGGCCAGGTTGGCCGGGAACGGGTTGAGGTGGCGCAGGTGCGCTTGGGCGATGGAGTAGCCGGCGCGGCGGGCCCGCCGGACGGCGGCACCGATCGGTCCGTAGGTGGACCCCCAGCCCAGGACGAGCACCCGCGCGGTTCCGTCGGGTCCGGGCGGGTCATCGACCCGCAGGTCGGGGACCGTGATGCCGTCGATCTTGGCCTGCCGGATGCGGACCATGTATTCGTGGTTGTCCGGGTCATAGGAGATATTGCCGGTTCGGTCGGCCTTCTCGATCCCGCCGATCCGGTGTTCCAGACCCGGCGTGCCGGGCGTCGCCCAGGGCCGGGCCAGGGTGTCCTCCTGGCGGAGGTAGGGCCAGAACTCGTCGGCCCCGTCGCTCGAGCCCGTCGAGACCACGTGGTTCGTGGCGGTGGCGAAGGCCGGGTCGATCTCGGGCAGCTCGGAGAGCTCGGGCACCCGCCACGGCTCGGAGCCGTTGGCCAGCATCCCGTCGGAGAGGAGCATCACCGGCGTGCGGTAGGTGATCGCGATCCGGACCGCCTCGAGCGCCGCGTCGAAGCAGTCGCCGGGGGAGCGGGGCGCGACGATCGGCACCGGCGAC
>JAVEES010000427.1 GCA_030840285.1 Pseudonocardiales bacterium | reverse complement strand
ACCGCAAGTCGACCCGGCTGATCGACGAGGCGCGCCGACAGGCCGACGACGTCGTGGCCGAGGCCAAGGCCACGGCCGAGCGCATCCGCGCCGAGTCCGAGCGCGAGCTCGCGGCCGCCACGCAGCGACGCGACAGCATCAACGCCCAGCTGACCAACGTCCGGCAGATGTTGGCGACGCTGTCCGGTACGTCGTCCGCCGGCAGCGAGCAGTCGGCAGACGAGATAGACCCACCGGCCGCCGAGGAGCGTGAGATCGAACAGGTCGAGCGGGAACAGCCTGAGGTCGAGGAGCCTGAGCAGCCTGAAGCTGGCGCGGATGCTGAGCATGTCGAGGATGCGGAGACTGTCGACGCTGCCGCCGGCGCTCGGGCTGGGAAGGAACGCTCGCGATGACGGTGCTGGTGAGTTACGTTCCCTCGCCCGAGGGATTCGTGGCGCTGGATGCAGCGCTCGATGCCGCGCGAACCACGCAGCGCCCGCTGGTCGTGCTTAACGTGGCGGTCGGTCAGAACTTCGCCGATCCGACGTTCGCCGACGAGAAGGACCTCGACGCGGTACGGGAACGCATCGCAGCAAGTGGGATCGAGCCGGACGTCAGGCAGGTGACCGACGCCCGCGATGTCGCCGAGGAAGTGTTGAAGCTGGCCGACGCCTTGCCCGCCAGCCTGATCGTGGTGGGCCTTCGCCGTCGATCGGCGGTCGGCAAGCTGCTGCTGGGAAGCAACGCACAGCAGATCATCCTGTCAGCCGACTGCCCCGTCCTGTCGGTACGCCCGAAGCCCTCCTAATCCAGCACCTCTCGCGGGTATCAGCCTCATTCGAAGCCTGGTGCCCGCCCCTGGGAAATACCAGCGGGTAACTTCTCGGGGTCTCGCTCGTTTTCTACAGCAGGTTGTCCCCTGCTGGAGGTAATCGAATGCGACGTCGGATGCTCGGTGTGCTCGGATGCGGCCTGTTGGCTCTGGTGGGACTGTCACCTAGCGGCACCGCCTCGGCGGCGGGTTCCTACACCGTCACGTCGCTGCATTTCGCGGTGAATACCGGCCCGAACGGAACTCAACCGTGCGACATCGTGGGAGATCTGTACAAGCCCGCGACGGCATCGGCATCCCATCGCGCGCCGGCCATCCTGACCACGAACGGCTTCGGCGGCTCGGCGGCTGACCAGGCGCCATTCGCGCAGAAGTACGCCGCGCTCGGCTACGTCGTGCTCTCCTACTCGGGCCTCGGCTTCGGCGGCTCGGGCTGCAAGATCACCCTCGATGATCCCGACTACGACGGGCGGGCCGGCAGCCAGCTGGTGAGTTTCCTCGGTGGCGCAAGGGGAATCGGCTTCACCGATGCCGCGCACACCACCGCGGCATCCCCGGTCGACTACGTCGTGCATGACGCGCGCGATCACAACGGCAAGGCCCAGACCTATGACCCTCGGGTCGGCATGTGGGGCGGCTCGTACGGCGGCCAGATCCAGTTCGCGGTCGCCTCGGTAGACGCCAGGGTGGACGCGCTCAACCCGCAGATCACCTGGAACGACCTGTCCTACTCGCTCGGGCCGAACAACACCGCACAGACGACCGGCGTCACGTCACCGACGCCGGGGGCAACGAAGCTCACCTGGGCGGCGGCGTTCTCGGCGATCGGCGTGTTCGACGGTGCGCAATATTCCGCGGCCGATCCCCAGCGCATGATCGGCTGTCCGAACTTCGCCGACTTCGTGTGCCCGGCGCTTCTCACCGGCAGCACCACCGGATACCTGCAGCCCGACGCGATCGCGGCCCTTCGGCACGCGAGCGTCTCGAACTACCTGGCGAAGATCAAGATCCCGGTCTTGCTGGATCAGGGCGAGGTGGACACCCTGTTCAACCTCAACGAATCGGTTGCCACCTACCAGGCGTTGCGGGCGCAGAAGACGCCGGTGGCGTTGATGTGGCGCTACAACGGCCATTCCGGCGGGACGCCCTCGGCGGCCGGCGCGGCCTATGAGAGCAACCGGATCCAGGCGTGGTTCGACCATTATCTGAAGGGTTCGTCGGTCAGCACCGGACCGGCGTTCGCCTACTACCAGGACTGGACGGGCACCGTGGCGACCGCGAATGCCTTCCCGATCGGCACCTCGAAGAGGCTGTACCTGTCCGGCAACAACCTGGTGGTGAGCACCGAGGACATCCAGCCGGGCTCGCAATCGTTCGTGACGCCACCGGCTGGTGCGCCGACCACGCTCGGGTCTCTTGATGTGGTGGGCAGCCAGGTGACGGTGCCGCTCGACCAGCCGGACGTGAACCTGCCGGGCAGTTACGCGTCCTGGACCGGGGCACCACTGGCCGCGCCGGTTACGGTGGTCGGCTCGCCGACGCTCGACGTCACGTTGAGCCCGCCTACCGCGGCGCTCAGCCAAGCGGCCGGGCCCGCTGGACAGCTCGTGCTGTTCGCCAAGCTGTACGACGTCGGCAGCGACGGGAGCGCGAAGCTGATCAACGGCCTTGTGGCGCCGATCCGGATCCCGGACGTGACGCGGCCGGTGCACATCACCCTGCCCGGCGTGGCACACCAGTTCGCGGCCGGCCATCGGATCGCGATCTACCTGGCGGGCGGTGACCCGAACTATCGAGGCGGCGTGGCCGCTGCGCCGGTGACCGTCTCGACGGGCTCAGCGGGGCAGGCACTCGTGCTGCCCGTAGTCGGCTAATACCCCGCCGGTACCCTCCGGCCCCCCGATTCCGTCCCAATTCCGTTGATCAACTCGCGTTTCGTGCTGTGATAGCAGCATCAGACGCGAGTTGATCAAGTCGATCGGCGCCGTTCGAGTCGACACCGCGAACTGGCCCACGGGGCGCGCCGTCCCGCTCGAGGACCCAGTGCAACAGAATGGCGCCGGCTGGGATCTATACCAGTGAGCACCACCCTGGGAGCGCCGATGCAGGTCGATGAGGAGCTGAGTTCGCTCGTACGCGACCGTGGCCAGCATCTGGTCCGGGTCGCGTACCAGCTCACCCACGACCGTTCCACTGCCGAAGACCTCGTGCAGGAGGCGCTGTTTCAGGTGTGTCGGAGTTGGCGTACCCGGCGCGGGCAGCCCGATCGCCTAGAGGCCTATGTGCGCCGGGCAATGATGAACGTGTACCTCAAACGCCAACGGGGCAAGCCGCTGCTGCCGGACGCAGAGCTGGCGGAACAGTCGACGGACGGCGCGTTCGACAAACACCTTGCGGATCGTGACGAGATCTGGCGTTCTCTCGAACAGCTTCCCATGCGGCAGCGCGCGGTGCTGGTGCTTCGCTTCTATGAAGATCTGCCGGATTCCGAAATCGCGCGGTTGCTGAGTTGCCGCCAATCCACCGTGCGGTCGCTCGCGGCGCGAGGCTTGACCGCGCTCCGAACACACGTGGGCTACGTTATCCCGCTCAGCAAGGAAGGACAGCGATGATTGAGCAGCAGTTGCGGGACGTGATGACCGCACATGACGCTGAGGCACCAGATGGATCCCGGCTTGTCGTGCCGCCGCGGGCAACGGCCGCGCGAGCACGCCGAGGCCAACTGGCTGTCGTCCTTGTCTCCGCCGCCGTCATAGCCCTGGTGATCGCAACCTTCAGCGTTCACAGCCAGCTGTTCAACCGGTCGACCGGAACATCGCTGACCCCGGCTCCGACGAGCGCATCGAAGCCGCCAACCGTCGCCGCGCTTGCGTGCCCTTCGGCGCTGCCGCGGCCCAAAGCGGGCTCACCGGACCTGCCATGGGTGCCCGCAAAGCCACACAACGTGGACGGCACGTCGAGAATGGTCCCGCTGGAAAGGCCGTCGAGGGTTGTCGTCTGCGCCTACATCGACCCTCGCAGCCCTGCCGGGCGGTCGGGATCCGCGGTGCTGAGCGGTGACCTGCAAGGCGTTGCTGACGACCTTGCCTGGACGCCTCCCGCCGTGGCGGGATCCGGGCAGGCCTGCACCGCCGTCGCGCTTCCGACCGACGGCGATGGCTACCTCATCGGCCTGAGCTACCCCGGGGGCGGCTTCGTGTGGGTGTCCGCGTCGGCAAATCACTGTTCGGGTTCGGGTAACGGTGTATTCAACAGCCCTGCGCATCTGTCGGGCTTCGCCAAGCGCTGGTACCAGGCCGGCCATTGGGTAGCGGGCACAGCGCCGACGTGCCGGTCACTCGGCGCTGGACGCTTGGGTCAGCAGAAACAGATGGTGCCAGGCTCGCCGGTCTCGGTTACCGCGTGCAACGTCGATGGCGGCAAAACTGGCCCGACTCGTCCGGCGAGCGCCACCGTCGTCCGGCAGCTGATCGCCGCGCTCAACGCCTCACCGAGCACACCGTGGCAACCGACGTGCCAGCCGACCGGATCGACCTTCCGGGACTACAACCTGCAGTTCGCATATAGCCAGGGACCGCCAGTGACCATAAGCGTGACGTCCGGATGCACGCCAGGCGTTGTAAACGGCAGCCTGCAGGCCGGCGGCGCCAGCGCCATCCTGCCGTTGATCAATACGCTCCTGCGCGCGCCGTAGCACCGCCATCCGTCGTCCGCATTGGGCGTCAGGTAAAACCCAGAAAGGGCCGTCACAGGGAATTTCCAGACGCCCAAAGCGGGGGGGAGCCGGGGCACGCGTTTGGTTCATGCTTAATTCTTAAAAAACCCTCCCGGTGTAAGCGCTTAGCGGATACGGTTTCCGGCGTCCGTAGGTGTCGGACTCTTCGGCCTGGCCGCGATCCGACACCCCCGTCCCACCGGGGAGTCTCGATGCGTTCTGTACCCAACCGCCCGTGCCGAACCTCCGCCAAGCGGATCGCTTCCCGAAAGCGGGCCGTCCTCGCGGCGCTGAGCGCGGCCGTCATGGCGATAGCGACTGGCGGTGTCGTGACCACCCCGGCGAGCGCGGACCCCGCACCCGCCGGCCGAACCATCACGCTGGCCGGATCCCTGCAGAGCGAGCTCGGCTGTCCCGCCGACTGGCAGCCGTCCTGCCCGCAGTCCGAACTGCCGCAGAGCGGTCCCGACACCTACTCCAAGCGGATCAGCCTGCCGGCCGGCTCGTACGAGTTCAAGGTGACCGTGAACGGCACGTGGGACGAGAACTACGGTGCGGGCGGCGTCCGTGACGGCGCCAACATCCCGCTGGTGCTTTCCGGCCCCACCACCCTCGATGTCGGCTATTCCGACACCAGCCATCGGGTGTCGATCGCTCCGACGGACCTGCCGGGCGGGGCGACAGCGGCTGACAGCCAGCTCGCCGGGCAGTCGCTGAGGCAGCCACTGACCAAAGAGCAGTTCTACTTCGTGATGACCGATCGATTCGCCAACGGCAGCACGGCCAACGACACCGGCGGGCTCACCGGCAGCCGCCTACAAACCGGATTCGACCCGTCCGACAAAGGGTTTTATCACGGCGGCGACCTCAAGGGCCTGATCGGCAAGCTGGATTACATCAAGCAACTGGGCACAACCTCGATCTGGCTGACGCCCTCGTTCGTCAACAAGCCGGTGCAGGGGCCGGTTGGTGGCGAGAGCGCCGGCTACCACGGGTACTGGATCACCGACTTCACCCATATCGATCCGCACCTGGGGACGAACGCGGATATGAAGGATCTCATCCAGTACGCCCACGCCAAGGGCATGAAGGTCTTCTTCGACATCATCACCAACCACACCGCCGATGTCATCGACTACGCGCAGAAGAAGTACACCTACATCGACAAGAAGACAGCGCCCTATCTCGACGCCAACGGCAACCCCTTCGATGATCGCGACTACGTCAATTCACCGAACTTCCCCGCGCTGAACGCGAATTCGTTCCCGTACACGCCGGTATTCGACAAGCCGTCGGACGCAACCGCGAAGACCCCGGCATGGCTGAATGACGTCACGCTGTACCACAACCGAGGCGACTCCACCTATGCCGGAGAGTCCGCCACCTACGGTGATTTCTCCGGTCTGGACGATCTGTTCACCGAGCAGCCGAAGGTCGAGAAGGGGATGGAGGACATCTACTCCGCGTGGGTGGACCTAGGCATCGACGGCTTCCGGATCGACACCGCCAAACACGTCAACACGGAGTTCTGGCAGAAATTCTCGCCGGCCATGCTGGCGCGCGCCAAGCAGGACGGCAACTCGAAGTTCTTCATGTTCGGCGAGGTGTTCGACGCCGACCCGAAGACCCAAAGCATCTATTCCACAACCGCAAAACTGCCGGCGACCCTGGACTTCGGCTTCCAGTCCGCAGCGGTATCCGTGACCAACGGCAAGCCGACCTCGACGCTGGCCGACCTGTTCGCCGCCGATGATTACTACACCGACACCGACTCCAACGCCTATGACCTGCCGACCTTCCTCGGCAATCACGACATGGGACGGATCGGCAACTTCGTGGGCGGTTCGCTGGCCAAGGACAGTTTTGCGCACGCGCTGATGTACACCTTGCGCGGCCAGCCGGTGATCTACTACGGCGACGAGCAAGGCTTCACCGGTGATGGTGGCGACAAGGACGCCCGGCAGGACATGTTCGCCAGTCAGGTGGCCAGTTACAACGACGATCCGATCATCGGCGGCACCTCGGGCAGCATAGATCGCTACGGGACGTCCGGGCCGATGTTCCGCACCATCGCCGGTTTGTCCCAGCTGCGTAAGGCGAATCCGGCCCTGGCCGACGGCGCGCAGATTACCCGGTATGCCAGCGACTCGGCTGGTGTCTTCGCGGTGAGCCGCGTCGATGCTCAGCAGCAGGTCGAATACCTCGTGGTCGCCAACAACGCCAGCACTGCCAAGACGGCATCGTTCGCGACCTACACGCCGGGCGGCAAGTTCAGCGCGATCTACGGCGACGCCGCCAGCGTCCGGGCCGCCAAGGACGGTCAGGTCAGCGTCAGCGTCCCGCCGCTGAGCGTTCAGGTGTTCAAGGCGGATCGCAAGCTCCCGCGGAGTTCCAGCGCACCGGCCGTGTACCTCGCCTCGCCGGCGCCTGGTCGTGTCTTGGCAGGGCGTGCCGAGATTCGTGCTGCGATACCGGCCAACACGTTCAACCAGGCATCCTTCGCGTTCCGTCCGGTCGGCACGACGACCTGGCAGCCGATCGGCACCGATGACAACGCCCCGTACCGGGTCTTCCACGATGTGAGCGGTCTGGCCAAGGGCACCCTGGTCGAATACCGGGTCGTCGTGCGCGACAACGCCGGGCACCTGTCGGCCGCGTCGAGTTACGGCATCGTCGGCGACGCGCCGAAGACCGGTGGTGACGGTGGCGGCGTCGGTTCGGTGACCCAGCCTGCGAGCGTGGCAATTGCCGGTACGGCAAACACCGAGATGGGCTGCGCCGCCGACTGGTCGCCGGATTGCCCGCAGGCACAGCTCACGCTCGATCCGAGCGACGACATCTGGAAGGGCACTTACACCCTGCCGGCAGGCCCGTATGCCTATAAGGCGGCGATCAACAAGACCTGGGATGAGAACTACGGTGCCGGTGGCGTCGCGAACGGCGCCAACATCGAGATCACCTCGGACGGTACGACACCGATCACCTTCTATTACGACCATCGGACCCACTTCGTGACGTCGACTGCTCAGGCGCCGATCGTGGTGGCGGCCGGGTCGTTCCAGGCGGCGATGGGTTGTCCGGGCGACTGGGCACCGGCCTGCATGCGGTCCTGGCTGCAGGATCCCGACGGTGACGGGACCTTCACCTTGTCGACGACCCAGATCCCGGCCGGCTCGTACCAGGTGAAGGCTGCGGTGGGGCTTTCGTGGGATGTGAACTACGGCGACGGGGGAGTGCCCAACGGCGCGAACATCGCGTTCACGGTTCCGAGTGACGGCGTGGTGACGACGTTCAGCTTCGATTCGACCAGTCATGTGCTGAGCGTCAGCACCGCCAAGCCAGGCGCGAAGCCGGATCTTTCGGTTGCTGCGGCGTACTGGCTGGATTCGCGCACGATTGCCTATCCGGTTGATCGGCTTCCGGAAGGCACCGATCCGGCTTGGTTGCGTTACCGGCTGCACTGGGGTCAGCTCGCCGTGGACACGACCGGTCTCGGTGGCAGTTCGGCGATCGTGACGCTGGTGCCGGGCGCTCCGCAGGGCTACCTCGCGTTGCGGCTCGATCACCGGACCGAGAAGCTGGTGAGCCAGATCAAGGCCGGGCCGATGGTCGCGATCGGGGTCTACGACGACGCGCAGCGGCTACTGGATGCCACCAGCGTCAAACCGTAAACCCCAGCGACGTGTGGCGGCCTCGCGGCGTGTGACGATACGGCCATGTCCAATTGCATGAGGGAAGCATGACGTTGCCGGCTGCGGTGCTGTCCTTTGCCGTGGTGGCGGGCCTGCTGACGATCATCCCCGGCCTTGACACCGCGCTCGTGCTGCGGGCAGCCATCAGCCAGGGTCGGAAACAGGCGTTCGCCACTGCCCTCGGTATCAGCACCGGGGCGCTGGCGTGGGGGGCGGGAGCAGCGGTGGGCGTATCTGCGTTGCTCACCGCGTCCACCATCGCCTATACGGGGGTACGCATCGCCGGTGCCGCGTACTTGATCTGGCTCGGGTCGAAGATGCTGTGGTCAGCTGTGCGCGGACGCGGCGGCATCAGCAGTGTCGGTGCCGCGGTGGCGCCGTCCGCCTGGCGCTCGTGGCAGCGAGGGTTGCTCACGAACCTTCTCAACCCCAAGATTGGCGCCTTCTACGTCGCCGTACTGCCCCAGTTCATCCCGGCCAATACATCGCACCTTGCGGTCGGAGTGCTTCTCGCGCTGGTTCACGATCTCGAGGGGATGCTCTGGTTCACCGCGATTATTTTCACCGCGCGTGCCGCCCGTCGGGTGCTTGCTCGCCGATCTGCGCAGCGAGCGGTTGATGGCGGGACCGGCACGGTCCTACTCGGATTCGGGCTGAAGCTGAGCCTGTCCGCACGATAGCGTTGGCCTGCTCAGGCGTGGGCGCCTACGACGGCGCGTGAGATGCCGACGCCGCCGTGGGTTTCGCGTCCGAAGCGCTCGATCTCGCGCTTGAGGTCCAGCGGCTTGATGGAGGCCGACTTGGCGCGGTCCTCGTCGGTGAGCTGGTCGGCCGGGATGATCCAGACGACCTCGAATTCGATGCCGTCAGGGTCGCGCGCGTAGAGCGACTTGGTGGTGCCGTGATCGGATGCGCCGACCAGCGCGTCCGCATTCGCGAGCTTGCCGGCAAGTTGCTCGAGGTCATCAAGCGTGTCGACCTCCCACGCCAGGTGGTACAGGCCGACGGAGGTCCGTCCGGCAGGCGAAGCGGTGGCACCCGAGCCGATCTCGAACAGGCCCAGATCGTGGTCGTTGGTCGATCCCGGCGCGCGCAGGAAGGCTGCGCCGCGGAAGGACTCCCCGCCGGTGATGTAGTCGAAGCCGAGGATGTCACGGTAGAACGCGACGCTCTGCTCGACGCTTCGGACGTAAAGGACAGCGTGGTTCAGGCGGAAGACGGACATGGGGCGCTCCTGGCTCGGGGTTGCGACGATACTGCCACAACAGAGTTGAGCGTTCAACTATTCCTGCCAATAGCGCCGCCCGCGCCTATTTTTCGTGACGCCGGTTTCGACCAGGCCCGGCGGAGAGCAGTTGCTCCAGAAGGTTGGCCAGTTGCTCCCGATCGGCTTGATCGAGCGCGGCGAGCACCTCGGACTCCGCGACGTCGGCGTCCAGCACGGCGCGGCGGAATAGCTCCCGGCCGGCGCGGGTGAGACGCACCCTGCTGCGGGTTCGGTTGTCGGTGTCCACGGTGCGCTCCACCAGGTTGCGCTGCGCGAGCAGATCCAACCGGTGGGTCATGGTCGAAGGTGAGACGCCCGCGACATCGGCCAGCTTGGACGGCGTCGAACAGCCCTCGGGTGCTGAGACTGCCAGTTCCTGCAATACCGCCCAATCGCCGCGCTCCAAACCGAGATCGGCCAGCTGCGCTCGGTAGAAACCGTCCAGCCGCTTGCTCACGCGGCTCAACGCCGTAACCACCCGCTGCACCGTCTCGTCGGCGCCCGCAGCGGTATAGCCGGCAACGGCACTCTCGTAATCGGCCGGTGCCGCGGACCGCGCCGACCGTCGCGTGGAGCGGGGAACATCCGCGGCCGGCGACATGTTGCTAGTGTACAGTTATTTCGATATCGAAACTTCGATCTCGAATAACTATTCGAAGTTCCAACCAAACCTAGGAGTCACAGTGCGTTCCGGCCTCGGGCGCACTCTGGTCCTGCTGTCCGGCGGTGCCCTGGCGACAGCGGGCTGGGGTGCCGTCTTCCCGTTTCTCTTTGCCGATATCTCGACGGCCCGCGGGCTCGGTCCCGCCGTTGCTGCCGGCACTTTCACCGCCTTTGCGGTCGGGTCGATCGTTGCCGCGCCGATCGCCGGTTGGCTGGCCGATCGTGCCAACCCAACGGTTGTCGCGGTGCTGGCGCGGCTGGCGCTGGCCTGGTTCACCGGTTCGCTGGTGCTTGTCTCGGACCCCCTGACGATCTGGGCGGTGGCGGCCGGTTTCGGTGCTTCGATGGCTCTGGCGCAACCGGCGATCCAGGTGATCTTGCTGTCCCGGACTCCGGTGGACCGCCGCCGCGACGTGTTCGCGTGGCAGTTCATCGCGATGAATCTCGCGGCCGCCGCGGGTGCCGCGATCGGTGGCCAGCTGGTCGATCTGAGCAACGAGGCCGCGATGCGTCCGGTGTATGCGGTGGCCGTTGCCGCCGCGCTGATCAGTGCTCTCGCCGTGGCATTCGCCGGACGGGGCGCACATGCCTGCATCATGGCCACCCGGACCTCGGCCGAGAGCAGCTCGTATCGAGAGGTACTGGCCAGCCGGCGGGTTCGCTGGCTGCTGGGGGTCGCGCTGCTGATCACGCTGGCCTGCTACGCCCAATACGACGCCGGGCTGCCGGCTTACGTGCTCGATTCCACCCGTGTCAGCCCCGCGCTGCTCGGCTCGGCTGTCGCGCTCAACGCGATCATGGTCGCCGCGCTCACCGGACCGGTGCTAGCGTTCACCCGCTCGCGCTCGGCCACCTCGCTGCTCGCGACCTGCTCGATCATCTGGATCGGCTGCTGGGCGATCTTCGGACTGCCGCTGATCTTCGGTGGTTTCGACGGCGCGTTCGTCGTGCTCGGATTCGCTGCGCTGTCCTTCGGCGAGACGATGATGGCGCCGATCCTGTCACCGCTCGCAGCTGCCTTGGCACCCGCCGGGACGACCGGACGGACCATGGCCGCGGTGACGGGCGCATCGACGATCGCGACCGCGGTGGGGCCGATCCTGTCCAGCGCGCTGCTCGGGATGCACCTGCCGGCCGGCTTCATCGCGATGCAGATCGTGTTCTGCATCGCCGCCGGGATTGCCTCGATGCGATTGCGCTCGATGATGCGCGAACCGGTAAGCCTCGCAAGCGGAAACCCGGACGCCCCGATCGGCGAACGAGCCGTCGAGCTGGTCGCCTGACTAACCGTCCGACCCGAA
>JAVEES010000379.1 GCA_030840285.1 Pseudonocardiales bacterium | reverse complement strand
AACGCGTGCAATTGCCGTGACCCCAGGACCAGCAGCCCGGCGGTTTCGCCCTGTTCGAGCAGCACGTCGACCGGCGAACCCTCGACAGCCTCTGTTGTTATCTCTACGTCTGGGGCCAATCCCTGCGATTCGCTCGCGGCCTGCTCGACAAGCCTCAGGGCATCGGCACGCACATCGTGGCCGATGAGCTCAGGCGTCGTCACGATATGCGGCGCCGGGATGATCACGACCGCCTGGCGGTAGGCCGTCACCAACTTCAGCGGCCGGTCGCTGACCCGCGCCTCGCCGAGTGCCCACCGGATGGCCGCGGTCGTGCACGGTGACTCGTCAACGCCGACCACGATGGGAAGGTCCCTGGTACTCATCGCTACCTCGACTGCTGGTGCTGTCGGTACGGGCGTGCGGACGTTGCACGGATGGGACACCAGTATCCGCCCATGCCCCTCGATCTGGATGATAACGATTCGGCAGAGCTTGCAAAGCCTGCCTTGACATTTGACTCCAGTTCACGAGGGCTAGCCGAGTAGCGGCAGCCGAATGATGCGATCGTCGGCGGCAACCGGCGAGCCACGTCCGTCCCGATTACTGGTAGTGATCCACAGCGCGCCATCCGGTGCCAGCGTCACGGTTCGCAAGCGGCCGTACTGGTGATCGAGCACAGCGGTCGGCGTGCTGAGGCGGCCGGGGGCGAGCAGCGGGATCTGGTAGAGGCGTTCGCCCTGCAACGCGGCCAGCCAGAGCGCACCGCCGGCGAAAGCCAGGCCGGACGGGGAAGCCTCATCGGTGGCGAAGGTGAGCAGTGGTGGCCGCAGGTTCGGCCTGCTGGGACCGATCGTTCCCTCGACCGTCGGCCAGCCATAGTCTGCGCCCGGCCGCAGGACGTTGATCTCGTCGAGGGCGTGCTGCCCGAATTCGGCCTCGTAGAGCGTGCCGTCCGGGCCCCACGCCAGACCCTGGGGATTGCGATGTCCTAGCGTGAAGATGACGGATCCGGCGAAGGGATTGCCCGCCGCGGGCCTGCCGTCCGGAGTCATCCGCAGTACCTTGCCACCGAGGTAGGACCGGTCCGGTGCACCCTCCGGCCGGCCCGCGTCGCCGGTGGTCACGTACAGCATCCCGTCCGGCCCGAAGGCGATCCGCCCGCCGTCGTGGTTGGCGGCCTTGGGAATTCCGGCGAAGACAAGCTGCGCAGCGCCCAGCGTGCCATTCCGGTAGCTCATCCTGACCACCCGGTTGTCCGAACTGGCGGTGAGGTAGGCGTAGACGAGGTGATCAGTCGCGAAAGCCGGCGAGGCCGCCAGCCCCAACAGGCCGCCCTCCCCCGCCGCCGGCGCTACTCCAGGAACCGTGCCGGGCTGGCTAACCCGGCCATGCTCGTCCACCCGCACGATCCGATGAGAGTCCCGCTCGCTGACGAGCGCTGAGCCGTCGGGCAAGAAGGCGATGCCCCAGGCGACGGCGAGTCCGGATGCCAGCACAGCGGCCTGGCCCGGGTGCGCCGGTGCCCTCGACGTCGGCGGTGGCACGGGAGCTACCGAGGATCGGCTGGGCGAGGTGGCCGAGCTGGAGGCGCCGGACCATGAGTCGGTGGTGCGAGGCTGGCCGGTGCCCGATGTGCAGCCGCTGATAAGCGTGCTCAGCGTGAGAACCAGCAACCCGATGGCGCCGAGCATTCGGTTCATCGATTCGACGGTACTCAGCGGGCCTGCCGGATCAACGCGCTCCGGTGCCCGTCACCGAGCTGAGACAGCGCCACCGGCCGACCGCCTCGCGACGTCTATTTCCGGCTGGCGCGGTGTTGCCCGTTTCGCCCCTTGGAATCGTCCTGCCTGTGGTGTGACGATAGGAGGTGGCCGGACGTAGTCCGTGCCATACCGGCTGAACTGGCAGAGCACGATCTTGCTACCCGGAGGAGACACCATGCACGCGCAAGCCGGCGATTGGCTCGTCGTAGAAGGGCGAGATATCACCCACCATGCCCGACGAGGGCAAATACTGTCCGTAAGTTCGGCTGAGGGCACACCGCCGTATTGGGTGCGATGGAAGGACGACGGGCACGAGGCTCTCGTAGTGCCCGGGCCGGACACCCACGTCGTTTCGGCGGCCGACCAGGCGATGGCCGATGCATCAGCGGAAAAGCCGTTTTCGACCAAGGCGGCTAGCCAACACGGCTGAGGCAGCCCCTGGCGGTCGCTCTAGTGTCGGCCGCGGGGCTTACTCTCGGCGGGTGACCACACCAGCGCCACCTGAAAGCCCGCTGCTCAGCCGAATCCGCGATTCGGTGATCGGCGACGACCAGGTGATGCCCGGACCGTACGGCGATCGCCGGGTGACCTACGCCGACTACACCGCCTCGGGGCGTGCGCTGAGCTTTATCGAGGACTTCATCCGGGACGAGGTGCTGCCCCGTTACGCGAACACCCACACCGAATCCAGCGGTACGGGCCTGCAAACCACCCGGCTGCGCGAGGATGCCCGCGCGATCATCCGTGAGGCCGTCGGTGGTGACGACGAGACGGTAGTGATCTTCGCCGGCTCGGGCTGCACCGGTGCGATCGACAAGTTGATCGGCGTTCTGGGGCTTCGCATCCCGTCCGGGCTAGAAGATCGCTATGCGCTCAGCAACGTTATCCCGGCCTCGCAGCGCCCGGTGATCTTCCTGGGTCCGTTCGAGCACCATTCCAACGAGCTGCCGTGGCGCGAGTCGATCGCCGACGTCGTCGAGATCGAGCAGGACGTCGATGGACACATTGACTTGGTCAAGCTCGAAGCGGAACTGCTGCGCTTCGCGGATCGGCCTTTGAAGATCGGCTCGTTCTCCGCCGCGAGCAACGTGACGGGCATCGTGAGTGACACGCATCGAATATCGGCGCTGCTGCATCGGTACAATGCGCTGTCCTTCTGGGACTTCGCCGCGGCGGCGCCCTATGTCGAGATCCAGATGTACGGCACGACTGAGGATCCACTGGCGTACAAGGACGCGATCTTCCTCAGCCCGCACAAGTTCATCGGCGGCCCCAGCACGCCGGGCGTGCTCGTCGCGCGCCGTGAACTGCTGACCAATCAGGTCCCCGACGTCCCCGGCGGTGGAACGGTCGCCTATGTCAATCCCAGCGAGCACCGCTATCTCAGCGACCCCGCGCAGCGCGAAGAGGGCGGCACACCGGCCATCGTGGAGGCGATCCGGGCCGGCCTGGTGTTCCAGCTCAAACAGGCCGTCGGGATCGACGTCATCCGCTCCCACGAGGAACACTTCCTCAGCCGAGCCGTCGAGGAGTGGAAGCAGGAACCGGCCATCGAGATTCTCGGCAATCTCGGTGCCGAGAGGCTCTCGATCGTGTCCTTCGTGGTCCGCGCCCCGAGCGGCCGGTATCTGCACCACAACTTCGTCGTGGCGGTCCTCAACGACTTGTTCGGCATCCAGTCCCGCGGCGGGTGTTCGTGCGCCGGGCCGTACGGTCACCGCCTGCTGGGCATAGACCTGGCTCGTTCGCAGGAGTTCGAACGCGAGATCGCGCAGGGTTGCGAGGGCATCAAGCCCGGCTGGGTACGGGTCAACTTCAACTACTTCATCTCCGAGCCGGTGTTCGACTACATTCTCGAGGCCGTCCGGCTGGTTGCGCGCGACGGCTGGCGGTTGCTCACCGATTACACCTTCGATCCCGCCACCGGACGGTGGAAGCACCGCCTCGGGCCCGTCGAGCCGCCGCTACGCCTGGGCCAGCTTCACTACGACGGCGACGGGCAGCTGCGCTATCCCCGAAACGAGAGCCGCGCGCCGGAATCGGACTTCAAGCGGTACCTCGATGAGGCTCGCTCGCTGTTCGAGGCAAAGGCCGCGGAACTGGACGCCGGCACCCAGGGCGACGCCCACGTCTCCGCGGATTTCGATCATCTCCGCTGGTTCGACCTGCCGGCCAGCAGCCTGCTCGGCGCCCCGTCCGACAGATCGCAGTGATACCGCCGCGCGTGCACGGCCATACAGCGGCGACATTATTCCTGCCGCCCAGCCCAGCCGCGGCTGCCTGCCGCACCTGCCCAGCCGCACCTGCGCGAGCAATCAGGGTGACACCGCCGAGAGGTCACGCAACGTACTTGGGATCGGCGTAGAGGTCGACCTCGGTGGCCTTCGCCGCCAGCCACACCGGCGTTCCCTCCGACAGCGCCAGCTCGGCCACCGCATCCGGCGTGATGTCGACCAGCGCCGGCGGGGAGCCGGCCACCTGGACACGGACGCGGTCGGCGAGCAACTCCAGGCCGATCACGGTTCCCGGCCAGATGTTTCGGGTGCTGCTGTGGCTCGGCGCAGTGGTATGCAGGCTGATGGCGCTCGGCCGTACGGCCGCCAGTACTCTTCCGGTCACATCCCCGGCGTCGGCTCCAGCGGCCTGCTCGCCGTAGCCGGCCGCGGTGAGGCGGCCACCGTCATCCAGCGCGATCTCGCCCGAACCGCTGCGCAGCCCCGCGTACAGATTGAGGCCTACCAGCCGGGCGACGTAGTGGGTGGCGGGCCGGCGGGCGACCTCGGCCGGAGTGCCCTGCTGCACGATCAGCCCGTCCTCAAGTACCAGCAGGCGATCGGCCATCACCATCGCCTCCAGCGGATCGTGCGTGACGATCAGCGTGGGGCCGGCAAACTCGCTGAGATGCCGACGCAGTTCGGCGCGTATCTCCAGCCGGGTCCGCGCATCCAGCGCCGACATCGGCTCATCGAGCAGCAGCAGGCCCGGCTCGGCCGCGAGAGCCCGCGCGAGTGCCACCCGCTGGGCCTGACCACCGGACAGCTGGGCGGGCCTGCGGCCGGCGAGTTCAGCGAGCCCGAGCCTGGCCAGCCAGCCATCGGCGCGCAGCCGAGCGTCCCGGCGGCTCATCCCCTGGCAGCGGGGCGCAAAGGCGACGTTGTCCCGGACGGACAGGTGTGGAAACAGCCGGTAGTTCTGGAACAGCAAGCCGACCGGACGCCGGTCGGCCGGGACGAATTCACCGCTCGGTGCATCATCCAGCAGTTGGCCGTCGAGTTCGATGGTGCCCGCCGAGACCGAGGCGAGCCCCGCGAGGACGCGCAACAAGGTCGTCTTGCCGGCCCCGTTGGGCCCCAGCACCCCGAGAACCTCACCCGCTGCGACCGCGAAGTCGACGTTCAGCGCGAAGCCCTCCCGCCGCACCGCCGCTGTGACCAGCAGCCCGCTGCCTGCGCGGTCGGCAGCTAGGGCGGGTTGACCCGCTGGGTAGCCGCTCGTCACGGCGCGCTGCCTACCCGAAGCCAGCGGTCGCGCAGGCCGAGCAGCACGATCACCGCGACGAACAGCAGCACCAGGCTCAACGCGATCGCGGCCTGCGGTGCCATTTCCAGGGCGTTGTAGATCGCCAGCGGCATCGTGCGAGTCGTGCTCGGATTGTTCCCCGCGAAGATGATTGTCGCGCCGAATTCGCCCAGCGCCCGGGCCCAGCACAGCACCGATCCCGCGAGCAGGGACGGCCCGATCAGGGGCAGCGTGATCCGGCCCAGGATCACCAGCCGGGACGCTCCCAGCGTGGCGGCCGCCTCCTCGAGCCCGCGATCCGCCGAGCGGATGGCGCCCTCGACCGTCACGATCAGGAACGGCATCGCTACGAACGTCTCGGCAACGATGACGCCGGCCGTGGTGAAGGGCAGCGTCACGCCGAACCACGAGTCCAGGTAGCGGCCCAGAATGCCGTTACGGCCAAAGGCGAGCAGCAGCGCTAGCCCGCCTACCACCGGCGGCAGGATCAACGGCAGGGTCACGAGCGCGCGAAGCAGTCCCAGCCCGGGAAAGCTCGTCCGGGCAAGCACCCAGGCAAGCGGTACGCCGAGCAGCAAGGAGATGATGGTGGCTCCGCTGGCGCACTCGAGCGAGAGTCGCAGCGCGGTCAGCACGGCGGTGTCGGACAGCAACCTGCCCATTCCGCGCCACGGTGCGCGAACCAGCACGGCGATCAGGGGCACGACAAGGAAGGCGATCGCGATCGCGGCCGGCACCAGGATCAGCGCCGGTCCTCGATTGTTGGCCAGCCCCGCGCGCTCGGCGCCGCGATCATGGGGCAACCGATTGCTGGCGCTTCGGCGATCACTCATCCGCGGCGTCAGGGTTTCTCGAATCCGGCGGCCGCGAGTACCGCCTGCCCCGCCGTCGAGAGGACATAGGCGGTGAAGGCCCGCGCGGCAGCGCCGTCCCGCGCCCGGGTGAGCGTGGCGATCGGGTACTCGGTGGAGGCATTCAGTTCGGCAGGGATGTCGATGCCCTTCACCTTCGAGCCCGCCGCCCGGACGTCAGTGACGTACACCAGGCCGGCATCGACCTCGTTGAGCTCGACTTTGGTCAGTGTGGACTTCACGTCCGCTTCCAGGGTCACGGGCCTGACGTTGAGCTTGGCGTTGCTGAATACCTTGGCCGCGGTGGCTCCGCACGGAACCTGGGGCTGGCACAGAGCCAGCTTGACGCCCGGCCGGGCAAGGTCGGCCAGCGCGGAGACCTTGCCCGGATTGCTGGGCGGCACCGCGATCTGCATGACGTTCTTGGCGAAATTTGTTGGGGCCGCGGCCCCGCCGGCATCGCTGACCTGAGTCATGTTCTTGGTCGAGGCCGAGGCGAACACATCCGCGGGCGCACCTTGGTTGATCTGCAGCGCGAGCGCCGAACTGGCGCCGAAGTTCAGTTTCACCGTCACGCCGCGGTGGGCGGTCTCGAACTGCTTGCCCAATGTCGTGAAGGTGTCCTGCAGCGACGCCGCCGCCAGCACCGTCACGGTGCCCGACAACGCGGATCCCGAAGCGGCCGCGTCGCCGGCCTGGGTCGAGGTCTTGTTCGACGAACCGCACGCCGCGAGCAGCGTGACCGCGGCCGCGAGCGCCGCGGAGGTGATGGCTGTCCTGCCGTGCATTCCGTCTCCTATGCGTGCGAACTATCGGTGCGAGGTGACCGTGCGAACTAGTCGTGCGACTTGGGCCTTGTGACCAGCCTTCGAGCGGCGGCTCAGGGTTGTTGCGGGACTTCCACCACCACAGTGGTTGCTTTCACCGAGGCGATTGCCAGCGAGCCGGGTTCGAGCTTCAGCTCGTCAGCGGCTTCACGGCTCATCAGCGAGACGATCCGGTGCGGTCCGCACTGCAGCTCCACCTGTGCCATGACGGTGTCGCGGACTACCCGGGTGACCAGGCCGGTCAGGCGGTTGCGCGCCGACTCGCTGACGACGGCCCGTGGCGCCGGCGGTTCGGCGCTGGCCGCCAGCTCTTCGGCGAAACGCGCAAGGTCAGCGCCATCGATCGTCCGGGGCCGGCCTGTGCCGGACGTGGTTGGGATCCTGCCGGCGTCGGCCCAGCGCCGCACGGTGTCGTCGCTGACACCCAGCAGCTCGGCCGCCTCACGGATTCGAAACGTCGCCATGCCGGATACTCTAACCGCACCTGCGGCTGTAGGACGCGTAAACGTACGCAGCTGCTGAAGTTCAATCCTGCGGCAGACTACGCGTGTGGCAACCAAGCGCAGTGCTGGCATCCTGCTTTACCGCCGAATCGGCGAGGCGTCGGGCAGCTCGAGTCCCGGAGCAACCACGGATCGGATCGAGGTGCTGCTGGCCCACCCCGGCGGACCGTTCTGGTCGCGAAGGGATGCCGGGGCCTGGTCGATCCCGAAGGGTGAGTATCTCGACGACGAGCTCGCCGAGGTGGCGGCCAAGCGAGAGTTCGTCGAGGAGCTTGGGCTACCGGTGCCGGACGGGGACCTGATTCCGCTCGGCGAGGCAAGGCAGAAGAGCGGAAAGCTCGTAACGGCCTGGGCACTGGAGGCAGATCTCGATCCAGAGGTGATCGTGCCCGGCATGTTCTCGATGGAATGGCCCAAAAATTCCGGTGCCTTTCAGGAGATACCGGAGATCGACCGGGTGCAGTGGTTCACCATCGGCGAGGCCCGCGAGCGGATAACCGCCGGACAGCAAGCCTTCCTGGATCGCCTCGTCGAATTGCTTCAGGACTAGGCGAGCCAGCCCGGGAAACCGCGGAAGTCGTCTCCGGTCGGGGCCGCCATTTGCTCGAGATCGTTCTCGAGTTCGGCGACTCGGCGGGGTCCCAGTGCGTCGGTCAGACGAAGGCGGTAGGTCTCAAAGAAGGCGGCGCTCAGAGCTAGCATTTCGTCGCCTCGGGCGGTGCGGAGTAGACGGGTCGCGCGACCGTCGTGCAGGTCTGGTTCG
>JAVEES010000375.1 GCA_030840285.1 Pseudonocardiales bacterium | reverse complement strand
GCGCTCCACCGGTGTCGACCGTGTTCTTCGGTGGTGGCACGCCGACGCTGCTGCCCGCCGAGCATCTCGGGCTGATCCTGAGCGAGATCCGGCAGGAATTCGGGCTCGCCCCCGACGCCGAGGTGACCACCGAGGCGAATCCCGAATCGGTGACACCGGCCTACCTGTCGCGGCTTCGGGAAGCGGGCTTCACCCGGGTCTCGATCGGCATGCAGTCGGCTGTCCCCAAGGTGCTCGCGGTGCTCGATCGGGTCCACCGCCCCGAGCGCGCGATCGCTGCGGTCAGCGAGGCACGGGCAGCCGGGTTCGAGCACGTCAACCTCGACCTCATCTACGGCACCCCCGGTGAGACCGACGCCGACTGGCAGCGCTCGCTGGACACCGCCGTAGCAACCGACGCCGACCACGTCTCGGCCTACGCGCTGATCGTCGAGGACGGCACCGCGCTAGCTCGCAAGGTGTCCAGCGGTCTGATCCCGGCGCCGGATGACGACGTGCTGGCCGACCGCTACCTGCAGGCCGACGAGACGCTGAGCGGCCATGGCTTCGGCTGGTACGAGGTCTCGAACTGGGCGCGCACGTCCGAGGCCGAGTGCCGGCACAACCGGCTCTACTGGTCGGGTGACAACTGGTGGGGAGCGGGCCCCGGGGCGCACAGCCACATCGGCGGGACGCGCTGGTGGAACGTCAAGCACCCGAGCCGCTACGCCGCCGCGCTCGACTCCGGGCGCAGCCCCGCAGCCGGCCGCGAATCGCTCAGCAGCAGGGCGCGGCTGACCGAGCGGCTGATGCTGGAGGTCCGGATGCGCGAGGGGCTGGACCTGCGCACCCTTCCCGAGGCCGCAACCCGGCACGCCGAGCAGTGCGTCACCTGGGGACTGGCTGATCGATCCGCGGTCAGCGCTGGGTGGCTGGTGCTGACCCAGCGAGGCCGGCTGCTCGCGGATGCCGTCGTCCGGGATCTGCTCGATACGGTGTGAGCCGCGTGAGGCAGCGCCGCGCTAGGAGGAGTGCTTCTTCGGGCGCAGCTCGTCCAGATCGAGCACCCGTACGTGCAGGGTGTTGCGCTGCTGCAGGGCGGCCCGGACGGCACGGTGCAGGCCGTCCTCCAGGTACAGCTCGCCATCCCACTGCACGGCGTGCGGGAAGAGGTCGCCGTAGAAGGTCGAGTCCTCATCCAGCAGCTTGTCGAGCGCGAGTTCCCGCTTGATGGTGGTGAGCTGGTCGAGCCGGACGGAGCGCGGCGGCACGTTGGCCCAGTCGCGGGATGAGAAGCCGTGGTCTGGATAGGGCTTGCCTTCCCGTACCGCCTTGAAGATCACGCGCGTGGACTCCAGTTGCTCGAAAACGTACAGCTGCCGACGATCGCGCAAACCCTACCGTGGAGGCGTGTCAAGTACCGGTTTATGCCACGGTGACGACTGACAACTAAGCTTGCTGACAGGTACGAGCCGGGTGGGAGGCGAGCGGTGAACGTCGAGGAACGCAAGCTCGAGGTGCTCCGTGCGATCGTCGAGGACTTCATCAACACCAACGAGCCCGTGGGCAGCAAGGCGATCGTGGACCGCCATAACCTCGGGGTGTCGCCGGCCACCATCCGCAACGACATGGCGGCGCTGGAGGACGAAGGGCTGATCCACCAGCCGCACACCTCTGCCGGCCGGGTCCCGACGGACGCCGGGTACCGGCTCTTCGTCGACAAGCTGACCTCCCTGAAGCCGCTCTCGGCGGCCGAGCGCCGGGCGATCGAGAAATTCCTCGACAACGCCGTGGACCTCGATGGGGTGCTGCACAACGCCGTCCGGGCGCTTGCCCAGCTGACCCGCAACGTTGCCGTCATGCAGTACCCCTCGCTGTCACGGTCCCGGGTGCGCCACCTGGAGACCGTCCTGCTGGCTCCGAGCCGGCTGATGCTGGTGCTGATCACCGACACCGGCCGGGTGGAGCAGCGGGTCGTGGAGCTGCCGGCCGCGGCCGCGGACGATGACATCGCCGACCTGCGCAGCGCGCTCAACGCCAAGTTGATGGGACAGCGGCTGGCCGATGCGCCCACCATCGTGGCGGACCTGCCCGACACCGTGCCGGGACACCTCAACGCGCTGGTCGCGACTCTGACGGCGGTGCTGCTGGAGGCTTTGGTCGAGCATCCCTCGGACCGGGTGGTGCTTGCCGGTTCGGCGAACCTGACCGAGCATTCGCTCGATTTCCCCGCCATCCGGCCGGTCCTGGAGGCGCTCGAGGAGCAGGTCGTGCTGCTCAGGCTGCTGGATCAGCAGACTGTGGCAGCCGGGCAGGTGCTCGTCCGGATCGGCAACGAGAACCTCTACGAGGGACTGCAGACGGCCTCGGTGGTGTCGGCCGGCTACGGCTCGAGTGGTATCTCGCTCGGCGGCGTGGGAGTGCTCGGGCCGCGCCGGATGGATTACGCGCACACCATGGCCCGGGTCGCTGCCGTCGCCCGCTACGTCGGTGACCTGCTGGCGGAAAACTAGTCCGTACACTCAGGTGTTGGCACTCGGAGAGCGTGAGTGCCAGACCGCGCATTTGTTCAGACTGAATGAGGTTTGCTGGTGGCAGGCACTGTCCGGGACTACTACTCGCTGCTCGGGGTCGAACAGGACGCGACGGCGGAAGAGATCAAGCGGGCGTACCGCAAACTTGCCCGCGAGCTGCACCCGGACATCAACCCTGACTCCGCCGCTCAGGATCGCTTCAAAGAGATAACCGCAGCCTATGAGGTGCTGTCGGATCCCGAGAAGCGGCGCATCGTCGATCTCGGTGGCGACCCGCTGTCGCCGGGCGGCGGCCAGGGCGGCGCGGGCAATCCCTTCACCGGCTTCGGCGGGTTCGGTGACATCTTCGAGACGTTCTTCGGCGGCGGTGGCGGACGAGGCCCGCGTAGCCGGGTGCGCCAGGGTGCGGACGCGCTGATCCGGCTGGATCTCAGCCTCAACGACATGGCGTTCGGGGTCACCCGGGAGATCGCAGTCGAGACCGCGGTGCTGTGTCAAACCTGCCACGGCGACGGCTGTGCCCCGGGGACATCACCGCGAACCTGCGATAGCTGTGGCGGCCGCGGCGAGCTGCAGTCGATGCAGCGCTCGCTGCTCGGTCCGGTCATGACGAGCCGTCCCTGCCCCAGCTGCGGTGGCACCGGGCAGCGGATTCCCACGCCCTGCCCGAACTGTTCGGGTGAGGGACGGGTCCGGGCTCGCCGCACCATCACGGTCGAGGTCCCGGGCGGCATCGAGGACGGGATGCGGATCAGGATGTCCGGTCAGGGCGAGGTCGGCCCCGGCGGCGGCCCGGCCGGTGACCTCTACATCGAGGTGACCGAGCAGCCGCACGACGTGTTCACCCGCGAGGGCTCGGATCTGCATTGCACGGTCGCGGTGCCGATGACGGCCGCTGCGCTAGGAACCGATCTCGAGCTGGAAACCCTGGACTCCACGGAGAAGGTCGAGATCCGCCCGGGCACTCAATCCGGATCGGTCATCACCATTCGCGGCCGCGGCGTGCCGAGGTTGCGCAGCAATGTGCGCGGGGATCTGCACCTGCACGTCGAGGTGCGGACGCCGGCCAAGCTGGACGACCTTCAGGAGAAGCTGCTGCGTGAGCTCGCGGGCCTGCGCAACGAGGAGGTCAGCGTCTCCCACCCGCGCAGCGGGCTGTTCGCCAAGGTCCGCGACGCGTTCAACCCGCGCTGAGGTGCCCACGTGACGCCGCCGCTATTTCTTGTGCTGGAGCTGGGTAGCGGCGAGACGATCGAGCTGACCGGCGCTGAGGCGCGGCACGCGGCCACGGTGAAGCGGCTGACGGTGGGCGAGGAAGTGTTGCTCGCCGACGGTCGTGGCGGCATGGCCGAGGCCGTGGTCACCCAGGTCGGGCGGGATCGCCTGGTCTTCAGCGTTAGCAGCAGGCGGCGCGATCCCGAGCCCGATCCGCGCTTCGTCGTGGTTCAAGCGCTGCCCAAGGGGGAACGCGCCGATCTGGCCGTCGAGATCCTCACCGAACTCGGGGTGGACGAGATCGTGCCGTGGGCGGCCAGTCGCTCGATAAGTCAATGGCGCGGGGCTGACAAGGTCGAGCGGGGGCTGGAGAAGTGGCGCCGGACCGCCCAGGAGGCGAGCAAGCAGAGCCGGCGGTCCCGGGTGCCGGCCGTCGCGGGCCTCGCCGCTACCCCGGCTGTCATCTCCCGAGTAGCGCTCGCCAGCGTGGCCTTCGTCCTGCACGAGACGGCCACCGAGGCCCTCACGAGGCAGCAACTGCCTGCCGCCGGTGAGATCCTGCTGGTGGTCGGGCCCGAGGGCGGCGTGGCCGAGGAGGAGCTGCGGGCCTTCGTGGAAGCCGGCGCGCAGCCCGTCCGGCTGGGAGCCGAAGTGCTGCGAACGTCCACCGCGGGCGCTGCGGCGCTGGCCGTGCTCTCGGTAGCTGCCGGCCGCTGGGGTTAACCTCGTCGGCGGCAGACGTTCGATCGTGTGAGGGAGTCGCTCAGTGGCCGACAGCGTGGCTGATTGCCTGTTCTGCTCGATCGTCGCCGGAAGGATCCCTGCCGACCTCGTCTACCAGGACGCCGACGTGGTGGCTTTCAACGACATCGCCCCGAAGGCACCCGTTCACGTGCTGGTGATCCCGCGACGCCACTTCACCGACATCAGGGAGCTGGCCAAGGATCCGGCGGCCGCGGCGTCGGTGCTTGCCGGGATCGACGCGGTGGCGGGCGAGCGGGGCCTGGAGTACTTCACCACGATCTTCAATACCGGGGCCGAGTCCGGCCAGACGGTGCTGCACGTGCACGCCCACGTGCTCAGCGGCAGCGGGCAATTCTGGGCGCACGCCAAAAGCGCGTGAGTGACCCGCCGATTTCCGAGTAAAGTTGGCCGCCAGAGATAGCTCCCCAGACCGGAAAGCAGCGCAGCCACTTGTCGGAAGCGACACCAGCACCACAGCGTTCGCGGGTATCGACCCGCTTCGTGGTTCCGGGCGAGGCAGCGATGGTGGGTCTGCTCGGTCCCCGTGACGAGCTTCTCAAGCTCATGGAAGCCCGTCTGAGCGCCGAGATCCATGTGCGCGGCAACGAGATCACCGTCACCGGTGAACCTGCCGACAACGCCATCGCCATCAGGCTCTTCGAGGAGTTGCTGCAGTTGCTGGAATCCGGACACAACCTCACGCCGGACGTGGTGGCCAGGTCGCTGGGAATCCTGCAGGCCGACACCGAGGAGCGTCCGGCCGAGGTACTGAGCCTCAACATCCTGTCCCGGCGCGGCAAGAACATCCGCCCCAAGACGGTCAACCAGAAGCGCTACGTCGACGCGATCGATCAGCACACCATCGTCTTCGGCATCGGCCCGGCAGGGACCGGCAAGACCTATCTCGCGGTGGCGAAGGCCGTCCAGGCCCTGCAGGCCAAGCAGGTCAACCGGATCATCCTCACAAGGCCGGCGGTCGAGGCGGGGGAGCGGCTGGGCTTCCTGCCTGGCACCCTGAACGACAAGATCGATCCGTACCTGCGCCCGCTGATGGACGCCCTGCACGACATGCTCGATCCCGAATCGATCCCGCGGCTGACCCAGGCGGGCACCATCGAGGTGGCGCCACTGGCCTACATGCGTGGCCGGACGCTCAACGACGCCTTCGTGATCCTGGACGAGGCGCAGAACACCACGCCCGAACAGATGAAGATGTTCCTGACCCGGCTGGGCTTCGGCTCGCGAATCGTGGTCACCGGTGACATCACCCAGGTCGACCTGCCGGGCAACACCAAGTCGGGGTTGCGGGTGGTGCGCGACATCCTGACCGATATCGATGACATCAACTTCTCTTACCTCGATGCCCAGGACGTAGTGCGTCATCAGCTCGTGGGAGAGATCGTGCAGGCGTATTCCAAGTACGACGACGCGGTCTGAATCCCAGCCCTGTAGGTCACGAGAAATGACAGCCGAGAAATGACAATCGACGTCAACAACGAGTCCGGCTACCAGGTCGACGAACTCGCCATCTCGGGAGCGGCGCGGCACGTGCTCGATGCGCTCGGGGTGAATCCACTTGCCGAGCTGTCGATCCTGGTGGTCGACGCCGGCGCGATGTCGACGCTGCACAAGCAGTGGATGGATCTGGACGGCCCGACGGACGTGATGGCCTTTCCGATGGACACCCTCGAGGACAAGCCAGGCTTGGAAACCGAGCCCGGCCCTGCCCTGCTGGGCGATGTCATCCTGTGTCCTGAGGTCGCAGCGGCGCAGGCGCAGGAGGCCGGGCACAGCACCGAGTCGGAGTTGTTGCTGCTGACCACCCACGGTGTCCTGCACCTGCTTGGCTATGACCACGGCGAGCCTGCGGACGAGCGGGAGATGTTCGAACTGCAGGCCAAACTGGTCGGCGAGTGGGCGGCTGCCCACGGGCGCGGTCCCATCCGGACGCCGCTGCCCGGCAGCGCCGGTGAGAAACGTTCGGGCTGATGACCGGTCCCGACGTCGCCCTGCTGATCTGCGCGATCCTGCTGATCCCGGCGGCCGGCGGCCTGGCGGCAGTCGATGCCGCGATCGCTCGGGTGTCACTGGCGCGCACCGAGGAACTGGTGCGCGAGCGGCGGCGTGGCGCGGTTGCCCTGCTGAAGGTCGTCAACGATCGGGCGAGATACACCAGCCTGCTGCTGCTGCTTCGGGTGGCCGCCGAGCTGACCGCCACCGTGTTCGTGACCGTCATCGCGGTGCAGGACTACGGCTCGGGCTGGCCCGTGGTTCTGGGGACGATCGCGGTGATGGTGCTGGTCTGCTACGTCCTGATCGGCGTCGGACCGCGGACCATCGGCCGCCAGCACCCCTACTCGGTCGCCCTCGGCGGGGCCCGGCTCGTCCTGCTGCTGGGTCGCTTTCTCAACCCGGTGGCGTCCCTGCTGATCCTGCTCGGCAATGCGATAACGCCGGGACGGGGTTACCGGGAGGGGCCTTTCTCATCTGAGGTGGAGATCCGCGAGCTGGTCGATATGGCCGAGGCGCGCGGCGTCGTCGAGCGCGGTGAGCGCGAGATGATCCAGTCGGTCTTCCAGCTCGGGGACACCATCGCTCGCGAGGTGATGGTGCCGCGCACCGACGTGGTGTGGATCGAGAGCACCAAGTCCGTCCCGCAGGCGCTGGCTCTGGCATTGCGCTCGGGTTTCAGCCGGATCCCGGTGGTGGCGGAGAACATCGACGATGTGGTGGGCCTGGTTTATCTCAAGGACGTGATCCGGCGCAGTCAGGATCCCGAGCGCGCGAGGCAGACCAAGATCGACGAGGTGATGCGGCCCGCGACGTTCGTTCCCGAATCCAAGCCGGTCGACGAGCTGCTTCGCGAGATGCAGGCCCGCAACTCCCATATGGCGATCGTGATCGACGAGTACGGCGGCACCGCGGGCCTGATCACCATCGAGGACATCCTCGAAGAGATCGTCGGCGAGATCCGCGACGAGTACGACGTGGAACGGCCGCCGGTGGAGCAACTCCCGGACGGCTCGTACCGGCTGACTGCCCGCCTGCCGGTCGAGGACATCGGGGAACTGTTCGACGTCGAACTGCCGCGCGGCGACGACGTCGAAACCGTGGGGGGTCTGATGGCCCAGCTGCTGGGCCGCGTGCCGATCCCCGGATCATCGGTCTCGGCCTACGGTCTTCAGCTCACGGCCGAGAACGCCGGCGGCAGGCGCAACCGGATCGATACGGTATTGGCCTCGAAACTGCCCGATCAAGAGCCAGGAACGGACGAGGATGAGTGACTTCGACGCCACCAGCAACCCTGAGGACGCGAAGCTGGTGACGTTGGCTAGGTCGAGCCGTGCCCGGACCGGAGCCGCCCAGGGTGCCGCCGTCCGCGACACGGACGGGCGCACGTACGCCGCAGCCTCCGTCGCCCTGCCGGCCCTTTCGTTGTCCGCCTTGCAGGTCGCCGTGGCGATGGCGGTCTCATCCGGCGCGCCGGGCCTGGAGGCAGCGGTCGTGCTTGCCGAGCATCCCGGCGACGCCGCTGGTGCCGCCGCAGTGCACGATGTCGCGCCCTCGGTTTCGGTCTTCTACTTCGACTCCGCCGGTGCGCCGCTGAGCTGAGCTGGGCTCGTGTCAGCCTGGGCGTTCGGCCTGGGGGACGCCGCTCGGGGTCCAGTTCGGGCCCGGCTCGTCCGGTGGATATGAGCCGCGGGTCAGGGTGGCGACGGTTGCGGCGATCGCGGCGGGGATCCAGCCGAAGTAGAGCCCGTGATGCAGGAACGAGGGCGCGTAGGTGAGCGCCGTCCGGACGCTGTTCCAGCCGCCGATGCGCAGCTGGTCACCGGTCAGGACGAGGCGGACGAACTGTCCGATCATGAGGGTGAGCACGCTAGTTCCCCACGTTCCGACGAACAGCGTGCTGAATGCCCGCTCGGGCCGGCTGCCGCGCGCGATGACCCAGACGCCGCCCGCCAGCAGGGCGAGGTAGAGCGCCATCCCGATCAATGAGGTCAGGCCGTCCTCTCGCCACAACGCTGCGCGCCACGGCGGCGTCAGCGGCGCCCCCACAGATTCGAGCAGGACGCCCACGGCGCCGGAGTTGCTGAGCTGGTGCCGGGTGGCCTGGTAGTTGACCTCGGATCCGATCAATGCCAGCACCACCTCGCACGCGACTACCGAACTGAGGATCGGTAGCGGGCGGATCTGCGGCATGGCCGGATCGTAGAACAAGCAATGTCCGCTGGCGTGGCCCCTGGCCGTCTGACCGTCTGACCGTCGAGCGGTCGGCCCGCCACGGCAGCCTGGCGGCCCGGCGCGCCCGATATCAAGTGCTTCAAGGGCTTGTAATCGAACCTATGTTCGATTAGGATGGGTTTATGGGGATTGGGACGCTGGAGGACCCGCTGGTCGATGCCGCGGGGCTGCCGTCGTGGGACGACGTATTCGAGGAGGCCTCGGAGCAGCCCGCCGGCTGGCAGCAGCTTGTCGGCGAGCGCCCCGGGGTGGCGGGATTGCACGCGTTGGCCACCACCGATCTGGCCGCGTCGAGCATCGTCGAGCAGCTTGATGCGCTGGCCATGCTGGAAGCCCACCGGTCCTGGCTCGACGGGTTGCAGCAGCGGCTACTGGCAGACATCGCCCGCCAGGACACCTCCACGGAGCGGTGGTCGGCCGAGCTGGTGAGTGTCGTGCTGGCCCTCGCCCCGCAGACCGCGACGACCAAGATCCGCAACGCCGAACGGCTCTGCCGGGATCTGCCGCTGACCCACCGCGCCCTGATCGAGGGCCGGATCAGCGTGCTGCAGGCCGTCGCCATCACCGAGGCCTCCTATCCGCTGGCCGACGGCACGCTGGCCCACTATGAGCAGCGCGTCCTGCAACGCGCCGAACAGCAAACCCTGCGGCAACTCAAAGACAGCGTGCGGCGCGCCGTCATCGCCCTCGAACCCGACGCCGCCGAACACCGCCGCACGCGAGCACTGCAGGACCGGCACGTCCGGGTCGAGGATGCCGGCGACGGCATGGCCTGGCTGACCGCGTTACTACCCGCCCCCGCCGCCATGGCCTGCTACCGGCGACTCGAAGCAGCCGCCCGAACCGCAGCTCACGGCGATGACCGGACCGCCGACCAGCGCCGCGCCGATCTGCTCATCGACGCGCTGCACGCCGGCCTCGCCGGCTCGCCGCCCGCCTCACATCGGGCCGACCCCACGATCGCCGTCACGGTCGGGCTCGAGACCCTGGCCAGGATCGATGACGAGCCCGGCTGGCTCGCCGGCTACGGCCCGATCACCGCCGAGCACGCCCGCGAACTTGCCGCCGACCCGACCGCCACCTGGCGCCGGATCGTCCTGGACCCTTTGTTCGGCAGCGTTATCGACTACGGCACCACCCGCTACCGGCCACCGAAATCGCTCAGCGAGCACGTCACCACCCGGCACGGGCACTGCGCCTTCCCCACCTGCCGGCGCGCCGCGGAGGCCTCCGACCTCGACCACAGCGAACCGTTCCCGGCCGGACCCACCGCCGCCAGCAACCTCGCCCCGCTTGCCGGCGACACCACCGCCTCAAACACCACACCGGCTGGACCTACCACCACAACGCCGACGCCACCACGACCTGGATCAGCCCGCAC
>JAVEES010000361.1 GCA_030840285.1 Pseudonocardiales bacterium | reverse complement strand
CGAGGGCGGCACGGTGCTCGTCGACGGTCGGGAGGGCGCGCCGGACGAAGGCTTCTTCCTACGCCCGTCGCTGATCGACGACGTGAAGCCCGGCATGAAGGCGTACGAGGACGAGATCTTCGGACCGGTGCTCGGTGTCACGCGTGTCGGCACCTACGACGAGGCCGTGAAGTTGATCAACGACAACCCGTACGGAAACGGCACCGCGATCTTCACGCGCGACGGCGGTGTCGCACGCCAGTTCCAGTTCGAGGTGCAGGCGGGGATGGTCGGGATCAACGTGCCGATCCCGGTGCCCGTTGCGTACTACTCGTTCGGCGGCTGGAAGAACTCGCTCTTCGGCGACACGCACATCTACGGGCCGGAGGGGATCAACTTCTACACCCGTGGCAAGGTCGTCACCTCGCGGTGGCCCGATCCGGCCGGCTCGACGGTCGACCTCGGCTTTCCGCGTACCCGGTGACGTGAGGCCGACAGGCGCGGTCCTGAAGGATTTGTGGCGCCGCGCAGCCCCGGTGCCGTACTGGCTTGATCGCGCCGGCCGGCCCGAGGCCAGGCCGGCGCTGACCGGCCGGCTTCGCACCGACCTGGCCGTTGTGGGCGGCGGGTTCTCCGGGCTCTGGACCGCGGTACTGGCCAAGGAGCGCCAGCCCGGCCGGGACGTCGTGCTCATCGAGGCCGACAGGATCGGCTCGGCGGCGACCGGTCGCAACGGCGGCTTCTGCGCGGCGAGCCTCACCCATGGCGAGGCCAACGGGCGCAGCCGGTTCGGTGCCGAGTACGAGACATTGCACCGGCTCGGCCTGCGGAATCTTGACCAGATCGAGGAGGCGATCGGCCGCTACGGTATCGAGTGCGATTTCCGCCGTACCGGCGAGCTGGCGGTCGCAACCGAGCCGTATCAGGTCGCCGAGCTGCGCAACTCGATCCGGGAGGGCGACTTCCTGGATCAGGACGCGGTTCGCGGCGAGGTGCACTCGCCGACCTATCTCGCCGGCCGGTGGTCCAGGCACGGCACCGCGCTGCTCGATCCCGCCGCGCTGGCCTGGGGACTTGCCCAGGCCGCCGAGGCGATGGGCGTCCGGATCTTCGAACAGAGCGCGGTGACGGGGCTCAGTCGCGAGGGCGGCGCCATTACGGTCCGCACCGCGGACGGGGCGGTTCTGGCCGAGGCGGTCGCACTGGGCACCAACGCCTTTCCCTCGTTGCTGCGGCGCACCCGGCTGCACACCGTTCCGGTCTATGACTACGTGCTGGTCAGCGAGCCGCTGTCTCAGGAGCAACTGGACTCCATCGGCTGGCGACATCGGCAGGGCATCGGCGACAGTGCCAATCAGTTCCACTATTACCGCCTCACTGCCGACGATCGCATCCTCTGGGGCGGCTATGACGCGATCTATCACTACGGACGAGCCGTCCGACCGAACTACGACCAGCGCGCGGCCACCTATTCGCTGCTCGCCTCGCACTTCTTCCAGACGTTCCCGCAGCTCGAAGGCCTGCGCTTCAGCCATCGCTGGGGCGGTGCGATCGACACCTGCACCCGGTTCTGCGCCTTCTACGGCACCGCCTTCCGCGGCCAGGTGAGCTACGCCGTGGGCTACACGGGGCTGGGCGTCGGCGCGTCCCGGTTCGGAGCCGACGTCATGCTCGATCTGCTCGGCGGGCAGCCCACCGAGCTCACCGAGCTGGACCTCGTCCGGTCCAAGCCGTTGCCGTTTCCGCCCGAGCCGCTGGCTTACCTGGGAATACAGGCGACCCGGTGGTCGCTGGCTCAGGCCGACCGGCGTGCCGGCAGGCGCAATCTCTGGTTACGAACCCTCGATCGGGCCGGCCTCGGCTTCGATTCCTAGCCCCGGGCGGTCCCCGTACCACCCAGAGCACCGACCGCCTCGACGACGGCTTCGGTGATGCAGGCAACCGTCTGCTGCCATGCGCGATCCGCGCCGAACCGTTCGGTGAGGCTGATCACCGCCACGTCACCGACCCGTTCAACCGTGACTTCGTCGTCCACCACACCCGCCACGATGAGAGCCGGCACGCCGGCAGCCCGGGCCCTCTCCAGCACCCCGCCGACGACCTTGCCGGCTTGGGACGTCGCATCGAACTTTCCCTCGCCGGTGACGACCCAGTCAGCGTCCGCCAGCAGCGCGTCGAAACCGACCTCGTCCGCGATCGCGTCGAAGCCCGGGACCAGCTCGGCGCCCAGCGCGGCCAGGCCGCCGGCGAGACCACCGGCCGCCCCGGACCCGGCAATCGACTCCACGTCCACGCCGAAGCGTGCGCGATACTCCTCGCGATAGCCCCTCAACCGCTCGGCCAGCCAGCTCACCTGCGCCGGATCGGCACCCTTCTGAGGGCCGAATACCGACGCCGCCTGCAAGAAGGTCGTCCGCACGTCGCAACACGCGGCGATCGGAACCGGCGGCCCACCGGCGAGGCGTCCGGCCAGCACCTGTACGGCGCCGTACCCGCCGTCGGTCGAGGCGGTGCCACCCATCCCGACCAAGATGCGGCGCGCACCGGCGTCCAGGGCATGGGAGATCAGCTCTCCGACTCCTCGCGTGGTGGCCGCTATCGGGTCGTTTCGCTCGGCTCCACCGGCCAGCGTCAACCCGCAAGCCTGCGCACATTCGATGACGGCCAGCCCGTCGTCAGTCATCCGCCAGGCGGCCGCTACCGGCTCACCATCCGGGCCGGTGACCCGGTCCTGCCGGTTGCCGCCGCCGAACGCCTCCAGCATGCCCTCGCCGCCGTCAGCCATCGGCCGGCTCACGCAGCTTCCACCGGCGGCGAGCACCGCGGCAGCAATCGCCGCGCAGACCTCCTCGGCGCTGGCCGTGCCACGGAACTTGTCCGGTGCGGCGAGTACTCGCATGGTGCGCGGAGCCTTTCCCGAGCCGGCAATGGAGCCGGCAACTGGCCAACGGTGAACTGGCCAACAGCATCCCAGCAGGACGGCGGTAGCTGTGCACCCACCCGCGGCCGGTCATGACCGGACCCGGAATCGGTGGTAGACAGGCGAGGTGAGTTCCCTGCTGCTCGGCCCGCTGCTGCGCCACGTGGGCACTACCGACGCGACGGTGTGGGTCGAGACGGACTCGCCCAGCGAGGTTCTGATCCTCGGCCATCGCGAACGCACCTGGACCGTCGCCGGCCACCACTACGCCCTGGTCACCATCACCGAGCTGACGCCCGGCAGCACCACCGCCTATGACGTCCGGCTCGACGACGTGCTGGTGTGGCCGCGTGCGGATGATCACCGGCCGGCGCCGCGGATCCGAACCCTGGCCCCGGGCGCGCCGGTTCGCATCGCCTTCGGCTCATGCCGCTATGCCCGGTCGGACGCGGTGGATGGCGACCGGCACTTCGATCCTGACGCGCTGGACTGTTACGCGCGCGGCCTGGCCGAGCTGCCGCCGAGCCAGTGGCCCAATGCCCTGCTGTTGCTGGGAGATCAGGTCTACGCCGACGAGACCACCCCGGCCACCCGTGAACGCATCCGGCAACGTCGCGACATCACCAAGGGCGCGAAAGAACAGGCTGCCGACTTCGAGGAATACACCTGGCTCTACGCGGAATCATGGACGGACCCTGACGTCCGGTGGCTGCTTTCCACTGTGCCCAGCTCGATGATCTTCGACGATCACGACGTCCGTGACGACTGGAACACCTCGGCATTGTGGCGCCGCGAGATGCAGGCGACCGACTGGTGGCAGGAGCGCATCATCGGCGCCCTGTCCTCCTACTGGGTCTACCAACATCTGGGAAACCTGGCGCCGGACGACCTCGAGGACAACAAGCTCTACCAGCAACTACGAACCGGTGACGCCGAGGCCGAAGTGCTGCTACGCGAATTCGCCGCCGCCGCGGACCGGGAGGCCGACGGCGCGAAGGGCGCGCGCTGGTCCTACCGCAGGGACTTCGGGCCGGTGCGCTTGGTCATGATCGATTCGCGTTGCGGGCGCATCCTGGACGCTGACTCGCGAAGCATGATCGGGGAATCGGAATTCGACTGGATCCGCGAGCAGGTGCACGGCGAGTACGACCACCTGCTGATCGGCACCTCTCTTCCCTGGCTACTCGCCCGGGCGCTGCACGACGTGGAGTCCTGGAACGAGGAACTCTGCGCCGGGGTGCGCGGCACGCGGATCGCGCGGTGGTCGGAGAAACTGCGCCGAGCAGCCGATCTAGAGCACTGGGCGGCGTTCCGGCGCTCCTTCGACGCCCTCGGCGAGCTGCTCGCCGCGGTGGCTCGCGGCGACCGTTCGCCCTCGGACACAGCGCCCGCGACGGTATGCGTGCTGTCCGGCGACGTCCATCATGCCTATGTCGCACAAGCCCGGTTCAGCGATCCTGTCAAGGCTCAGGTCTTCCAGCTGACCTGCTCGCCGGTTCACAACTACGTGCCGTCCGCGATGAAAGTCGCCTTCCGGCTGTCCTGGAGCCGCGCGGCCGAGCGGGTCACCCGCCGGTTGCTGGGCCTGCTCGCGTCGGTGCCGCCGATGCGGCTGTCCTGGACGCTGCGGGCCGGCCCGCATTTCGGCAACGAGCTGATGACCCTCATCGCGGACGGCCGGAATGCCACGGTGGTGCTGGAGAAAACCCGCTCGGGGGACGAGGTTCCGCGCCTGCATGAGGTGGACCGGCTGACGTTGTCCTAGTGCGGGCAGCGACTCCTCTAGAGCACTGCTCTCGTTCTGCGGCACTGATCCACTTTTGTGTGCGACACTTCGTCGGTGGCAACCGGAATACGGGCGCGGGTCCGCGCCGAGATGATCGCCGAGATCAAGAAGGTGGCGCGCACCCACCTGGCAACCGATGGTGCGAACCTCTCGTTGCGTGCGGTAGCGCGAGACCTGGGCATGGTCTCGTCGGCGATCTATCGCTACTTCCCGAGCCGCGACGACCTGCTGACCGCACTCATCATCGACGCCTACAACGAGCTCGGCGATGCCGTAGTGAACTCCGAGACGGCGGCGGCCCGATGTGACCTCGGCGGCCGGTTCCGCGCGGCCGCGCATGGGCTTCGCGATTGGGCCACCACCAACCGTCCGGAGTATGCGCTGCTCTACGGCAGCCCCGTCCCCGGCTATGTCGCTCCGCCTGACACGATCGGTCCGGCCTCGCGATCGGTCGTGGTCCTGCTGACGATCCTCACCGACGGTGCGTCCTCGGGCGAGCTGAAGACCCCCACCTCACCGCGGCTGCCCCGCAGCACCCGTACCGACCTGAAGCAGGTCGGCAAGGCCTTTCCCGCATTCGCCGAGCTGCCCGAAGCGTTGCTGGCGCAGGGAATCGCCGCCTGGGCGCAGGTCTTCGGGCTGCTGAGCTTCGAGCTGTTCGGCCAGCTGGTGGGCTCGGTGACCGATTACGACGCGTTCTTCGACTACCAGGTTCGCAGCATCACCCAGCGACTCGGCCTGCAGTGAGCCGGCCGCACACCGCGCCAGAGGTGCTCAGCACCCGCCGGCTGAACCGCGCGCTCCTGGCCCGCCAGGGTTTGCTCGATCCCTGGAACGCCGGGATCCTCGACACCATCCAACGCCTGATCGGCCTGCAGTCCCAGGCACCGCACGCCGCGTACGCCGGCCTCTGGACCCGCCTGGCAGAGTTCGACCCCAACGAGCTGAGCGCGCTGCTGGCCGATCGGCAGGTGGTTCGGATCGCCCTGATGCGATCGACGCTCTTCCTGGTCAGTGCTGCCGATTGCCTTGCGTTGCGCCCGGTCATGCAGCAGGCCTCGGTACGGGCGATTGCCAGTTCGGCCGGCAAGCGGACACGCGAGGTCGACCTGGCCCGCCTGATGCGCCGCGCCCGCGAGCTTCTCGAACGCGAGCCGCTCACCCTGGCCGAGCTCGGCGTCATGCTGGAGCCGGATTTCCCGCCCTACGCTCCGGCCGATCTGGCCACCCTTGTCCGGGTCGGCCTGCCGCTCGTCCAGGTGCCACCGCGCGGACTGTGGGGGCGCAGCGGCCGGTCGAGGCACACCACCGCCGAGTCCTGGCTCGGTCGCCCGCTGGGCGCCGACTCCGCGCCGGACGAGGCGATCCTGCGCTATCTGCAGGCGTTCGGGCCGGCCACGGTGTCGGATATCCAGACCTGGTCCGGGTTGACCGGCCTGCGTGCCGCCATCGAGCGGTTGCGGCCGGGCCTGCGGAGCTTCCGGAACGAGCGGGGTCAGGAACTGCTCGACGTAGCGAACGGCCTGCTGCCTGGTGAGGACACCGACGCACCGGTGCGGATCCTGCCCGAGTTCGACAACTGCCTGCTCTCGCACGCAGATCGGTCGCGGATCTTCGACGATCGCCATCGGATGCGGTTCATCACGCAGAACGGCCTGGTCAGCTCGACGGTGCTGGTGGACGGGTTCGTCGCCGCGACCTGCCGCGTCCACCGGGCGCAGGATCGGGCCAGCCTGCTGGTCGAGCCGTTGGCACCGTTGCGGCGCCAGGACCGATCGGCTGTTCGGCTGGAGGGACTCAGATGCCTGGCTTTTCTTGCACAAGGGGCCAAACATGAGGTCGTCTTCGTCGAATAGCCGCCGCGGTGCCCGAACAAGCTCGCCGACCTCCGGCAACGTTGGCAACCTCGGCAACTAGCCCGACCTTGGCAACCTTGGCAAGCTTGGCAAGCTTGGCAACTAGCCCGAACAAGCGCCGCTGCCTTCGTGTAGCGTTCGAGCTCCCCCGATTAGATCAGGGCCCGTCGGTATCCGACGGGCCCTGATTCCCTTTCCGGGACTCGATCGGCTGCTGCCTGCGGGGCTGGATCCCCCGCCGGCGTCACGCCGCGGCGCTGGAGCGCCTCAGAGCCCGACCCGCTGCCGGGTCTCGAGCTGGCTGTACTCGGTAACGCCGTAGAGCTCGCCGACCCGCTTGAGCTGAGCACCGTAGAAGCCCTTGCCGGTGTCGGTCAGCAGCGCGTCATGGACCTGGAAGGCGCGCGGTGCCCGCACCGCGATCGTGAAGTCCATGGCCTCGGCGACCTTGGCCCATGGGGCATTCAGCGGAACCAGCAGTGCCTCGACCTGCGCGTTGGGCACCGTGTAGGAATCGCCGGGGTGATAGATCGCATCGCCGATCAGGTACGCCACGTTCTGCACGACCGGGATCGAGGAATGGATCAGCGCGTGCTGGCCGCCGAAGGTCCGCACCTGCAGGCCGCCCGCGACGAAGGACTGGCCCGCGCCGACCGCCGTCAACCGCCCCTCGAACTCCGCGGCGTTGCTCAACTGGTCGATGACGTCCTTCGGGCCCCAGATCTTGAGGTCGGCATTGCTGGCCGCGACCTGCTTGACCGCCTCGACATCGAGATGGTCCGCGTGCTGATGGGTGATCAGGACGTCATTGACGCCCTCCAGCGCTTCAGCCACCTCGCTGAAGCTGCCGGGGTCGATGACCAGCCGGCGATCGTTGTCGTCCTCGATCCGGACGCAGGAGTGGGTGTACTTGGTCAAATCCATACCCGTACTCCACCACATCCGTACCCGACCGGCATACCGCTCGGCCAGCGGTCGGGGATGTTCAGCGCCGATTCTCTAGGACAGCGCGTTCTCTGTGCCAGGGCGTTCTCTATGACAGCGAGGTGATTCCCCACGAGGCCGTCCAGACCTGGCCCGGTTCGAGGCTGATCAGGCCCTCACCGGAGTTGAACGCGTTGGCGGCACACGTCATCGGCTCGATCGCCAAGGCCGTCCGGCCGAAGCGCTCGACCGGCGGGGTGAAGACCTGCAGGTACTTGAACTGCTCGCTCCACCACAGCTCGACGGCCTGGTCCCCGACCGCCACCAGCGCCTTGGAATCCGTCAGGTCGGTGAAGCCGTGATCCACCCGCAGGCTGCCGATCGGACGGCGGGGCGTGAGCTGGTACGGCGTGCCGTTCACAGGGCTTCGTTGCGCCGGTATCTGGCGCTCATCGGTCAGCAGCATCGTCGCCACCGGAATGTCTACCTCGGCGTGATCGATGTCGTGTCCGTTGAGATCCAGATACGGGTGGAAACCGGCGCCGAAGGGTGCGGCGTCCCGTCCGATATTCGTCGCGGTTACCGCTACCGTCATCCCCGAGTCGGCCGCCAGGGCGTAGCGCAGCGCGAAGGACAGCTCGAACGGGTAGCCGGTCTGGGGCACCAGATCTAGGGTGAGGGTCACTGAGGACTCATCGCGCGAGCCGAGTGCCCACCGCTCCCAGCGCACCAGGCCGTGGCTGGCGTTGTGCTGCGCGGGCTCGGACAGGGGCAGCTGATAGTCCTTGCCGGCAAAGGAGTAGTGGCCGTCGCGGATCCGGTTCGGCCACGGCATCAACACCGCGCCGGAGCTCATCGGAGGCAGCGCGCCGGCGGGCCACGGCGCGGTCAGGTGGCGTCCGGCGTGCTCCAGGCCGGCGAGCCCGGCTCCGACCTCGGAGACCCGCGCACGATAATCGCCGGCGCTGAGCTCGTACCAGGTGCCTGTTATCGCCATGCCCCAACCGTATCTTCCGCCACTCACCCGTCGCGCTCCGCGCTAGGTTGTGATGCCCACCGTTCGTCATGACGCCACCACGGCATACCAACCCGGAACTACGCGGGCACCACGGTTTCCGCTGTGACGTCCGGCGACCCGGCGGCCCCGGCGTCATAGCGCCAGAACGGCCGGACGGTGAATGCCGCGATCAGCACGAGCACGGCGCACAGCAGGCCACCACCCACCCACGACACCGTCACACCGGCCGCGGCGGCAGTCGCTCCGGCGCGCAGGTCGCCGAGCCGCGGGCCGCCGGTAACCACCACGACGAAGACGCCCTGCATCCGACCGCGCATCTCATCCGGTGCGTAGGTCTGCAGGATGGTCTGCCGGTAGACCGAGCTGACCAGGTCGGCAGCACCCGCGAAGGCCAGCAGCAGCACCGCCAGCCACAGCCGGTGAGCGAGCCCGGACGCCGCGACGCAGAGCCCCCAGCCGACGATCGCGACGGTCAGCGCGACACCCTGGCGACGTACCCGGCCAATCCAGCCGCTGGACACACCGGCGATCACCGCGCCGATCGCGATAGCCGCATAGAGCGGTCCGACCTGGCCGTTCCAGCGCTCGGCTGCGACCTGCGGGTAGAGCGCGCGCGGAAGCGCGAACATCATCGCCACGATGTCCACCCCGAAGGACATGAACAGCACCGGACGGACGGCGATGAACCGCAGACCCTCGACCACGGAATGGAATCCGGCCTTGCGGGCGGTGCCGTCCGGCGGGATGTGGGGCAGCCGCAGGGCCGCGTACAGGGCGAGCGTGAACAGGATCGCATCGAAGCCATATGCCCATTGGAAGCCGTTCGGGCGGGTGACCAGCACCCCGGCGATCAGCGGTCCGAGCACCTGACCGACGTTGCCCACCGTGAAACTCAGGGTGTTCGCCGCGGGGACGAGTTCGCTGTCCACGATCCGGGGAATGATCGCTCCGCGCGCGGCGGACGAGATCGCGAAGAAGGCTGCCTGGACAGCGACCAGCGCCAGGATCAGCGGGATGCTGTTGAGGTGCAACACGGTCTGCACGAGCAGTCCCAGGGTGACCACCCAGACACCGATCGAGGAGAGCAGGTAGAGCGTCCGGCGGTCCACCACATCGGCGATGGAGCCGCCGTAGAGGCCGAATACCACCAGGGGCACGAACCCGACGAGACCCACCATGCCGACCTGCAGCGAGGAGTGGGACAACTGGAAGACCTGCACCGGAACGGCCACCTGGGTCAGCATCGCGCCGATGAAGGACGTCCCCTGCCCCGCGAGCTGGCGCCGGAACGCGGGGATCCGCAATGGCCGGGTGTCGACCGCATGATGCCGCAACCGTCCCGCGAAGCCGGGCTGCGCACCCGCTCCCTCACCAGTCACGAGCTGCCCGCCCGTGGGTCGCAATGCTCACACGTCTCTTGCCTGCTCTTCGCGCGAGCGCTCATCGCCTGATTCGCTCCGCTCCTCGGGCCGCAAGCGGCCCTGCGATGCTCACACGTCTCTTGCCTGCTCTTCGCGCGAGCGCTCATCGCCTGATTCGCTCCGCTCCTCGGGCCGCAAGCGGCCCTGCGATGCTCACACGTCTCTTGCCTGCTCTTCGGGCGAGCGCTCAT
>JAVEES010000309.1 GCA_030840285.1 Pseudonocardiales bacterium | reverse complement strand
TCGCTCCGCGAGGCCACGTCGACTCGACCAGTCGCCCGGCGCTGCACACCGTTCGGGTCACCGGCTGGACCCTCGACGCCAACGACAGCAGCCGCCCGACACCGGTCGACCTCGAACTCGACGGCGTGCGGCACCGCTCAACCGCCGACCTGCCTCGTCCCGATGTTCAACGCGCGTTCGGCACCGTGAGCCCGAACCACGGATTCGGCGTCAGTCTCACAGTTCCTGGCGGCAACCATCGGCTATGCACCTTCGCCGTTGCGCTCAACGGCGTGGATCGGACCGCACTCGGCTGTTCGATGCTGAGCGTGCCGGTATCTCCGCTCGGACACGTCGACACGCTCGCGGTGAGCGGGACCACGGTCAGGCTGAGCGGCTGGACGTTCGATCCCGACGTCAACGGCGGTCCTGGGCGGGTGCACGTCTACGTCGACGGCGCGGGCTACCCGTTTGACGCGGCCTCCGCACGGGCGGATGTGCAGCGGGCTTATGGCCTTGCCAACTCTTCGGTCGGGTTCTCCGTTGCCGTCCCGCTTCCCGCTGGAACCCACCGGGTGTGTGCGTACGGCATCAACCGCCCCGGCACGTCAGGGGCGAACACCACCCTGCTGTGCAAGTCCGTGTCACGCTGAGGCGTCCTGCCGAGCCGACGGGTGCCGTTCCGGCTGCGGCAAGCCGGTGGAGCCACGCTCGGTAAGCTGCACTGTCCGGCATTGACCGAGAGGTGTGGCTGTTGCTGAGGGTTCACTTCGATGCGACAGCGGTGCCTTCGGACCGGCGTGGCGTCGGGCGCTATGTCGACAGCCTCATTCCGGCGCTGGCCGGACTCCCCGACGGCCCCGAGATCCAGGTCGTGTGCCGGCCGGCGGACGTGGGCCATTACAGCGAGCTGGCCGGTCGTGAGGCGCTCGCCGCCAGTCCGCTGACCGACCGCAGGCCTACCCGCCTGCTGTGGGAACAGACCGGTCTGGCGGTGCTCGCCCGCCGATCCGGCGCGGATGTGCTGCACTGCCCGCATTACACGATGCCGGTGGCGGCGAGTCTGCCGACGGTGGTCACGCTGCATGACGCGACCTTCTTCTCCGATCCCGGGCTGCATACCCTCGCCAAGCGCTATTTCTTCACCGCCGCTACCCGGCACGCGATCCGGCGGGCGTCCGAGCTCATCGTGCCCTCAGCGGCGACTCGTTCCGAGCTGGTGCGCCTGGTGTCGCCGCGCGCGGAGCGTGCAGTGGTCGCGCACCTGGCGGTCGACACCGCTGTATTCCACCCGCCGGGCGAAGACGAGGTCGCTGCCCTGCGAGCAGAGCTGGGACTGTCGGGCGACCAGCCGTATATCGCCTTTCTGGGCACCATCGAGCCCCGCAAGAACATCCCGAACCTGATCCGGGGATGGATTGCCAGCTGCCGTGATCGCGTTGATCCGCCGGCTCTGGTGATCGCCGGCGGCAGTGGCTGGGACGACACCATCGACCGCGTGGCGGCCGAGGTTCCGGACAGGTTGCGCCTCATCCGTCCGGGCTACCTGCCGCTCGAGTCGTTGCCGGCGCTGCTGGGCGGCGCGGCGGTGTCGGCCTACCCGTCACTCGGCGAGGGATTCGGGCTGCCCGTGCTGGAGGCGATGGCCTGCGGCGCGGCGGTGCTGACCACCCGGCGGCTTGCGCTGCCCGAGGTAGGCGGCGACGCGGTCGCCTACACCGACGTCGATGCGGGCTCGATCGCGACGGCCTTGGGTCTGCTCCTCGACGATCCGGCGCGCCGTGCCGAGCTGGGGCGCCTCGGGGTGGCTCGCGCGGCGCGATTCAGCTGGGCTGAGTCGGCCGCCGTGCACGCGCAGGCCTACCGGCGGGCAGCAGGTCGGCCCCATGACTAGGGCGAGCTTGTCCGCGGTGACCGTGACCTATTCGCCCGGCGATACCTTGGCAACCTTTCTGGATTCGCTGGCGAAGGCGACGACGCAGCAGCCGGTGCCGGTGGTGATCGCCGACAACGGCTCGTCCGACGGCGCACCCGAACAGGCTGCCGGACGCGACGGCGTGCGACTTCTGAGCACCGGGGGGAACCTCGGCTTCGGGCAGGCCGCCAACCAGGGCGTGCTGGCAACCGACAGCGAATGGGTGCTGGTGGCCAACCCCGACGTCGTCCTGCAACCGGGCGCGCTGGACGAGTTGCTGGCCGCCAGCCGGCGCTGGCCGCGAGCTGGAGCGCTCGGCCCGTTGATCCGCACCGAGGACGGCCGGCTCTATCCCTCCGCTCGTGCCTTGCCGTCGCTGGGCCGGGGGATCGGGCATGCCTTGTTCGGCTGGTGGTGGCCGGCGAATCCGTGGACCGCGGCCTACCGGCGCGACGACGACGCGCTCACCGAACGGCGGGCGGGCTGGTTGTCGGGATCGTGCCTGTTGCTGCGGCGCGAGGCCTTCGACTCGGTCGGCGGGTTCGACCCGAGGTACTTCATGTACTTCGAAGACGTCGATCTGGGCGAGCGGCTGGGGCGGGCCGGTTGGCTCAACGTCTACGTGCCGACGGCTGAGGTAACGCACCTGGGCGGCCACTCGACCAGCCGGCATCGATCCGAGATGCTCGCCGAGCACCATCGCAGCGCGCTGCTGTACCTGTCGGGCCGCTATTCGGGTGCCCGGTGGGCGCCATTGCGGCTCGCCTTGCGAATCGGCCTGCGCGCGAGGGCCCGCTTGCTGGAAACTGTGCAGGCACGTCGTGCGACATGAGGATTCGGGGGCGCGATGCGCTGGAGTGAAGGGGCGACCAAGTGAGCATTCGACCACGTCCGGAGGTGGACGCGATCGTGCTGGTCGGCGGGCAGGGCACCAGGCTTCGGCCGCTGACGCTGTCCGCGCCGAAGCCGATGCTGCCGACGGCCGGGATTCCGTTTCTGGCCCACCTGCTGTCTCGAATCCAGGCCGTCGGCATCCAGCACGTGATCCTCGGAACGAGCTACCGGGCAGAGGTCTTCGCCGACTACTTCGGTGACGGTGCGGCCCTCGGGCTGGACATCGACTACGTCTACGAGGACGAGCCGTTGGGAACCGGCGGCGCGATCGGCAACGTCGCTCACCTGCTGCGGGGCGAGCGGGCGATGATCTTCAACGGTGATGTGCTGTCCGGGTGTGACCTGGCTGCGCTGCTCGACCGGCATGCCGAGGCCGATGCGGACGTGACACTGCACCTGACCAAGGTCGAGGATCCCCGGGCCTTCGGCTGCGTGCCGACGGACGCTGACGGGCGGGTCACCGCCTTCCTGGAGAAGGATCCCGATCCGGTAACCGATCAGATCAACGCCGGCACCTATGTCTTCGAGCGTCGGGTCATCGAATCCATCCCGGCCGGCCGGAAGGTATCGGTCGAGCGCGAGACGTTTCCAGAACTCCTCGCCTCCGGTGCGCTGGTGAGCGCGTACGTCGATTCGACCTACTGGCGGGATCTGGGCAGGCCCGAGGACTTCGTCGCGGGGTCCGCCGACCTGGTCCGCGGCATCGCGCCGAGCGCCGTGCTGGCGGGAAGGACCGGCGAGAGCCTGGTGCTCGAGGGCGCCGATGTAGCGGCGGATGCCGTGCTGCTTGGCGGCACGACCGTCGGTGCGGGATGCGTCGTCGGCCCGGGTGCGGTGCTCGACGGCTCGGTCCTCTTCGACGGGGCAACGATCGCGCCGGGTGCACTGGTCACCGCCAGCGTCATCGGGGCCGGTGCCCGCGTCGGCGAGGCCGCCGTGCTGTCGGACGTGGTGGTGGGCGACCGTGCCGTGATCGGCGCGGGAAACGAACTGCTCGCAGGTTTGCGGATCTGGCCCGACGTCGTCCTGCCCGACCGCTCGATCCGATTC
>JAVEES010000084.1 GCA_030840285.1 Pseudonocardiales bacterium | reverse complement strand
CCGAGTCGAAGCGGGGCGCGCCGAACGTCATCATCTCGATGGCGCAGCACGCCAGGCCGAAGGTGACCGGCCAGAGGGACGATTTTCGGGTCCAGTTGACCAGGCCTTCGACACTTGCCAGCAGGATCCCGTCGGGAAGCTTCTCTTCTAAACCCATGTCAGCGGGCCAATCTCTCGGTGCGGCAACAGGTCACTGCTCAGTCCCAATCCAGGCCACCGCGCCGCCAGACGTAGGCGTAGGCGATGAAGACGGTGCCGATGAAGAGGAAGATCTCGACCAGGCCGAACAAGCCGAGCGCCCGATAGTTCACGGCGTAGGGGTACAAGAAGATGATTTCGATGTCGAAGACGATGAACAGCATCGCCGTCAGGAAGTACTTGACAGGAAACCGGTTAGGCCCCGAAGACGTCGCCGCCGGCTCGATGCCGCACTCGTAGAAGGCCAGTTTCGCCCGGTTGAATCGCCTCGGGCCGGTGACCGTCGCGATGATCACCGAGAAGACCGAGAAACCGAACGCCAGCGCGAACAGGATCACGATCGGCAGATACTGCGAAAGCATGGTGACCCAGCTTCCCTTCTTCGTTCGCTCGCCGCCCGCTGCTGTCGGTCGCGGGCCTTGAGGCTGACTCGGTCTCAGTAAGCCTTCTCGGCGTCTCGCCAGGCCTGGTGCAAGCCCTGATCAGGCTAGACGTCGGGTTGGACTTTGCAGTTCTTAGGTGTGCCTTACTTGATCAGCGGCGCGTTGGTTCTTGGTCATTTCAATTCGGTTCGGCGTCATTTCAATTCGGTTCGGCGTCATTTCAGTGCGGGGGTGAGCTTGGTGAGCGCGGTGATGATCCGGTCGCTGGCATCACCGTCATGCGGGTCGCTGAGGTTGGCCAGCAGCTTGAGGACGAACTTCATCAGGCGGGGATGCGGCAGGCCGTGCCGGGTGCAGGCCCGCATCACCGCGGGGTTGCCGATCAGTTTCACGAAGACGCCACCGAGCCGGTAGTAGGCCCCCCACTCGGCGGCCATCGCGGCGGGGTAGCCGCGCAGCGCATGCTCGCGGGACGGGCCGGCCGGGCGGGCCAGGGCTTGCACGACGGCCTGCGCCGCCAACTTGCCCGACTCCATCGCGTACGGGATGCCCTCGCCGTTGAACGGGTTGACCGAGCCGCCCGAGTCACCGACCAGCAGGACACCGTTGGAGTAATGCGGCGTCCGGTTGAATCCCATCGGAAGTCCGGCGCCCTGGGTGTTGCCCAGTGCGTTGTGCTCGCGAAGGCCCCACTCCTCAGGAGTGTTGTCGAGCCAGGTCGTCAGCAGAGTCCGGTAGTTGGTCTTCTGGAACCCGGCCGAGGAGTTCAGCACGCCGAGTCCGACGTTCACCGAGCCGTCGCCCATCCCGAAGATCCAGCCATAGCCAGGCAGCAGCTTGGCGTCATCCGCCCCGGGCGGCCCGTCCCACAGCTCCAGCCAGGACTCGAGGTAGTCGTCATTGGTGCGGGGCGAGGTGTAGTAGCGGCGGACCGCGACGCCCATCGGCCGCTTGTCGTTGCGTTGCAGCCCCAGTGCTAGCGCAAAACGGCCCGAGACGCCGTCACAGGCGAGCACGATCGGGGCTCGGTAGCTCAGTTCCCGCTTGTCCGGGCCCTTCGCCACGACGCCGACGACCCGGCCCTGCTTGTTCTCGATCGGACCGGTCACGGCGGTGTTCTGGTGCAGCCGAGCGCCCGCCTTGACCGCCTGCTGGACCAGCAGATGGTCCAGATCGGCCCGAGGACGCACCAGCCCGTAGTTCGGGAAGCTGGCCAGATCGGGCCAGTCGAGCTCAAGCCGGAGGCCGCCGCCGATCACTCGAAGCCCCTTGTTGTGCAGCCAGCCCGCCTCTTCGCTGACGTCGATGCCCATCTCGACCAGCGCGCGGGTGCCTCTGGGCGTCAGCCCGTCGCCGCAGACCTTCTCGCGCGGGAACTCGGTCTTCTCCAGCAGCAGGACGTCCAGCCCGGCGGTTGCCAGCCAGTAGGCAGCAGCCGACCCCGAGGGGCCGGCTCCGACCACGATCACGTCGGCGTCGTACTTGGTGCCCTCGGCGGCGTTTTCCGGGGATGGCGAAGTCTCGAGATCGTCAGAGATTGCCGTCATACCTGGGCCTTTCCTGCCTCGTGAAAACTTTCACGAACTCCATCCCGCAGTCTAAGCCCCTTCATGGGCTGCTTTGAGCCCAACCGTCGACCTGCTCGAAATTTCGGCCCCCTTTCTGACGTCTGCCGCCCCGATTTCCATGATCAACTCGCGTTTGGTGCCCCCATAACCGCGTGAAATGCGAGTTGATCAAGGGCATCACCGCTGGGAACAGACGCGATCACCGGACTTGCCCGGGTTCGTGGTGACTTGCTAGGCCTGCGCCACGGGGCAACGATCCACGAATCCATTGCGGCGTAAGTACCGTACGGAAGGTAGGGCCACGATCAACAGCACCACGGCTCCGATCCAGTAGACGGGGCGCGGATCGATCCGGCTCAATAGCAGCGACGCGGTCGCGAACATACAGAGGCTCGCCAGCGAGACAAGTGAGCCCGAGGTGGCCAGGTAGGTGCCCTGATGGCTGCTGGGTACCTGCAGTTGGGCCTGGGTCAGGCTGAAGACCCAACTGCTGATCGCCAATCCGAGGGCTCCGTACAGGACGAAGGCGATACCTGCACCGTGGGTGAGCGAAAACAGCGTCATGAACAGGGCGACGCCCAGCGAACCGATGCCAATGATCACCACGCCGCCGAAACGGCGAACAATCGTGGGGATGACGGCGCCGGCAAGGACGGAGCCGAGGCCGAAGGACATCTGCAGAGCTCCCTGAATTCCAGCTCCGAGGCCGAGAGATCTCAGGAAGGGCACCAGCAGTGCGGACATCAACCGCTGCGTCGCCTGCAGGCCCAGGTACAACGCGGTCAGGTGCCAGATGCGCGGGCGCGAACGGATCATCTGCAGCGTGAGCACGAAGCCACGCCAGGTGCCGCCCGGATCAGTAGCCACCTGTGCACTATCCGGGTATTCAGCCGAAGGCCCCGTGCCGTCGGGTACCTGTGCCGCGGCAGGCGTGGATATCCAGCGGATGGCGGTCATGCCGATCGCTGAGACGAGGAAGGACGCCGCGTTCACCCACAGGCCGGCCAGCGGCCCGCCGATCGACACCAGCACACCGCCGAGCAGTGCGCCGACGGTGATACCGAGCTGGTAGATCAACGTCGTGGTCGAGTTGGCGCTGAGCAACTCCGCCGGCGTAGCGAAGTCACGCACGAGAACCCTCGACGCCGGCCAGTAGAACTGGCCGCACACGGCGAGGACGGCCTCCACGGCGTACAGCTGAACAACGCTGAGCGAACCGGCGGCATGGGCGGCCGGGACGGACAGCACTGCTGCGGCCGAGACAACATCGGTGACCACCAGGACGATCCGAGCATCTCCCTTGTCGACCACGGCGCCGACTATGGGTGCCATGAAGACCCCGGGCAGCGCCGAGAACAGCAACAGCGTCGGCACGGAGTAGTCCGCGCCGGTCAGGTGAATGACCAGCCAGGCCGCGGCCAGGACGTGCATCGTGCTGCCCATGAACGACAGCAGGGTAACGGCAAGAAATACCTGGTAGCCCCGATTCGATCTGATCACGGAGGTGGCCAGATCTCACGGTCGAGCCGTCGGTTACGAAGCTTGTCGGAGGCGAAGAGTCGCGGAAAGGGACGGGTATCGACGATGGCGCTGGTCCGTCCGGGATAGCCACGCACGAGCACGGCTGAAATCGTCTCTGACCCAAATGCTTGCCTCAATGGCGCCTGCAGTACCCGCAGCGACGCTCCGTCGTCGCGTGCCAATTCATTCGGCGACTCTCGATGGATCACGGCTCCGTCCACATCGATCACGCGAAGCTCGTGGTCACTTTCCAGCCGCAATCGAATCGGACCGCCAACCTCCTCGATGTGGGTTAGCTCGTTGTGCGTCGCGCACCGCAGCGCCCAGAGCCTTCCGTGCGCCTGCAGATATCCGACGACGTCGGAACCCCCGAGGCGATCGAAATCGTCTGGATGCACCAGCACGTCATGAAGCACCAGCGCCGCTGACGTCCGGCTCTTCAAGAGTCTGAAGACTTGCACGCTGGTTTTCCGAACGGGAATTGCCAGATACAGACCGAACATCGGAAGCTCGTGTGGCAACTCGTCGGCGCAGAGTTCTGCGTCGACGTGCCGTCCACCGTCGGTATTCACGATATCGGTGCGATTCTCATCGTGGCGTGGCTTGCGCCAGCAGCCCCTCATATTCTTCGACATAGCGCTGTGCCATCCGCTCAGAGGTAAATCTGCGCTCGAACTCCGTCCGGATGGCGGCCCTCGAGAGTTCACCAACCCGCGGTACGGCGGCCACTGCCTCGGCTACCGAATGCACCCGGAATCCGGTCAGTCCGTCGGAGACAATCTCTGCCACCGAGCCCTGATCCCATGCGATAACCGGTGTCCCGCACGCCATCGCTTCGACCATCACGAGCCCAAACGGTTCGTTCCAATCGATGGGGAACAAGAGCGCCTTGGCGCCTCCGTAGAGGGTTTGCTTGTCGGAGTCGGAAACCTCGCCAAGAAATTCGACCTGATCGCCATCGATATGGGGTTCGACCGCCTCGGCGAAGTAGTCGCGGAATAGGTCGTCTATCTTCGCGGCGATCTTGAGCTTGAGGCCGGCGGCTCGTGCTATCTCGATGGCGCGATCTGGACGCTTGCTCGGTGCGATACGACCGACGAAGAGCAGATATTCGCCGCCCTGCATATCGCCGGTGTAGAGGTTGGACGGGATGCCGTGATGAATGACGCCCTGCCAGTTGAGCCCTGGATAGTGGCTGCGCTGATCAACCGAGATGGCTATCAGCGGCAGCTCCGAGAACTTTGCCAGAACCGGGCCGATCGGCGGTTCAGTCGTCACCGGCAAATGCGCCGTCGTCAGGCACTTGTGCCGGTACTGACGAAAGGTCGGAAGGTGGTAGAAGCCCGTGTGGAAATGCACGACGTCGTACCGGTCGAGATCATCGACGATGTCGGCCATCATCTTCATATAGACGGCCACGGTCAAATCGGGGAACTTCTGGTCAACCGCTTGCCGCAGCGATACGGGACAGGCAGCCTTCAGTTCAGCCTTGGTAAGTGAATCGCCGCTGGCGTAGAGGGTGACGTCGTGCCCGTCGTCGACGAGCTGGTCGGTGAGGATGCCGACGACGCGTTCGACACCGCCGTACCGAGGCGGTGGAACAGGTTCGAACACGGTGCAGACCTGCGCGATGCGCATGACGATCCTTTCCTTGAGGCTCGAGGACCCGCGGTGGCGTGGCATCGTCGCGGCGCAAGGCAACGTAACACCGAAAAACCCGCTATGTGGGCGTTTTCCGGCAATCGACCGGCCGGCGAATTTCGGTGATCAACTCGCGTTCGGTGTCGCGATAGCGACGCGAAACGCGAGTTGATCAAGGGAACCACGCGAGTTGATCAAGGGACCCACCGCTTCGAGTTGATCTAGGTAGGCACCGGTGCGATCAGCGGGGGCGAGGCTGTACATATCCGGTAAGTCTCTAAAGAGTATTTACTCGCCTTTAACGGACACAGAGCAAACTTCGAAGCGTCCGGGGAGCGCCTCTGAAAACGGCACGATGCGACTCCCGCACGCACGAAACCGAGGAGTCAACGATGACCAACGGACGCATCAGCCGGCGCTCGGCACTCGCCGGAATCGGGGGCACAGCTGTACTTGGCGGCGTCGCGTCGACCGGCCTGCTCGCGAGTCCGGCCACCGCCGCACCGGCCGCCACGCCAACCCCGTCCCGCCGTCCCCGTCCGGCCCGCGGCACGGCACTGGACCACAAGGCGAACAGCCTGCTGCAAAAGATGACGCTGGCCGAGAAACTCGGCCAGTTGCAACTGGTCAACCTCGAGGATCTGGCACGCACCTCGATGGCCGGCCCCAACCCCTGCGGCGGGGTTTTCTCTGTAGTGGGCGCGGCAAAGCTCAATGCGTTGCAGAAGATTGCCGTCGAACACACCCGCCTCGGCATCCCGCTCATCTTCGGCTTGGACGTCATCCACGGCTACACGACGAACTTCCCGATTCCGTTGGCACAGGCTTCCAGCTTCGATCCGAACGTCGCCCGTACGGACGCTGAGGTAGCCGCCGCCGAGGCCCGCGCCAGCGGAATCAACTGGACGTACGCACCGATGATGGACGTGACGCACGAGCCACGCTGGGGCCGGATCGCCGAGGGCAACGGCGAGGACCCTTATCTCACCGCAACTTTGGCCGTAGCGAAGGTCACCGGATATCAGGGCAGCGACTACTCGGCACCTGATCGACTCGCGGCCTGCGCCAAGCATTACGTCGCCTATGGCGGCGCTGAGGGAGGCAGGGACTACAACACCGTGGACGTCTCCATCCAGGAGCTGCACAACCACTATCTGCCGCCGTTTAAGGCCGCCGTCGAGGCGGGCGTGGCAACCGTGATGGCATCGTTCAACGCGATCTCCGGAGTGCCCGCTCATGCCAACGTCTACACCCTGCGTGACGTACTCAAAGAGGCTTATGGCTTCGACGGATTCGTGGTTAGCGACTGGACCGGTATCCAGGAGCTAATCATGCATGGCGTGGCCGGCAACGGTGCCGATGCAGCGGCGGCCGGCCTCACCGCGGGCGTGGACATGGAGATGGTCTCCACCAACTACGTCGAGTTTGCCCAGCAGTTGCTCGCCGCCGGCAGGATCACGATGAGCGAGATAAACGACGCTGTCCGACGCATCCTGCGCGTCAAGTACGCCCTCGGACTCTTCGACAACCCCTACGTCGACGAGGCTGGTGAGGTAACAAGCGTCTCCGCGTCGGCACGTGCGCATGCCCGAGCGGCGGCCGGACGCTCGATGGTGCTGTTGAAGAATGAGAACTCCCTGTTGCCGCTGAAGAAAACCGGCTCGATAGCCGTGATCGGCCCGCTCGGCGAGGCGACCTACGACCTCAACGGGACCTGGTCGGGACTCGGCACGGGCTCGCAGACAACGCCACCTGTCACGGTGGTCGAGGGCATCAAAGCCGCGGCGCCCACCGCTACCGTCACCTTCACGAAGGGGTGCGAGATCGATGACCCGGACACGTCCGGTTTCGCCGCCGCGGTAGCGGCAGCCCGTGCCGCCGATGTGGTGGTACTGGCCGTCGGCGAGAGCGCGGCGGAATCAGGTGAGGCCTCGGCACGCAGCAACATCGGACTCCCAGGCGTCCAGGAACAGCTGGTCGCGGCAGTCGCCCAGGCCGGGACGCCGATCGTGGCCGTGCTCTTCAACGGGCGGCCGCTGACGCTTCAGCCTGTGGTCAACGCGGCAACGGCCATTCTCGAGGCGTGGGCTCCCGGAGTGGAGGCCGGCAATGCGGTCGCGGACATCCTCTTCGGCAGGGTGAATCCCGGCGGCAAGCTGCCCGTCTCCTTCCCGCGGGCCGTCGGCCAGGTTCCGATCTACTACAACCACCTGAACACCGGACGACCAGCCGACCCGAACAACAAGTACACCTCGAAGTACCTGGATCTGCCGAGTGGTCCGCTGTTCGAGTTCGGCTTCGGACTGAGCTACACCGACTTCGCGATCAGCGATCTCAGGCTCAGTTCGACCAGGCTGTCGCGGCGCGGCGGATCGGTCACGGTCTCTGCCACGGTGCGCAATACCGGTGATCGAGCCGGGGATGAGGTGGTTCAGCTGTACCTCCACGACCCGGTGGCCAGCATCTCCCAGCCGGTCCGCCGGTTGCGCGGATACCGCCGCGTTTCCCTGACGCCCGGGCAGCGATCCACCGTGACGTTCCGCCTGACTCCGCAGGACGTCGGCTTCTATGACAACAACGCCAATTTCGTGGTGGAGAGGGGTCAGATCGAGGTCTACGTCGGTAACAGCTCCTCTGCTGCGATGAAGGCGGTATTCACCGTGGTGTAGAGCACGCCAAACCTGCTGCGAAATAGGAGTCGACACGCGTCATGGCGGCGTGTCGACTCCTATTTCGGCTGATCGACGTCGGGCTTCGCCGGTCAAGCTTTCCCTTGCTGTTGTTGGTGAATCTTTGTTGGGGGCGTTGGCATTTTGGGTTGTGCGCAGGTCCGATATAAGGGATAATCGAACATGTGAGCGAGTCAGTAGAGGCATCCGCGGCGGTCGCGTTGCTGGGCCGCGCGCTGGACGGGCTGCTGGCCCTGGACTACGCCGGCCTGGCTGAGGCCGAACTGGTGGCGCTGCTGCCGGTGCTTCAGACCCAGGTGCGCCGGCTGCCGCTGGCGGTGGCCGGCCTGGACGCCGAACTCGTCGCCCGCAACGTGG
>JAVEES010000302.1 GCA_030840285.1 Pseudonocardiales bacterium | reverse complement strand
CGCTCGCGCCTGCGCCACCGGCGGGATCGCGGCCACGAGCGTGCTGACCAGCAGTGCGGCGGCAAGCCCGGTCACGATCCGCACGGCGATCCGAATTCGCATATCACTTCTCCTCTCGAACCACAGGGGTTTCCGGCCGGAATTGCCGGGACGCCACGCGGGCCTGGGCGGCACGGATTCGCGCAACCCAGGCCCGTCGTATTCAGCGCATTACCACTTGGAGCAGTGCAGGTCGTAATCGTTGGTGCTGCCCGCGGTTCCACCGACGTAGATGGTGGCGTGCTTGCCGTCGGTGCAGAAGTTGTTGAAGTCGTACCAGGGGTTGATCGTCTGGCTGTGGATCGTGTTGCCGAACGGCTCCATCCGCACCTCCCAGCGCAGCGTCGCCACGTTCGCGGGCACGGTGAACGGCTTGCGGCCGGAGTGGCCGACGCTCCCGCTCCAGTCGTGGTAGATCTCGGTGTTGTTCGAGTCGTAGCCCCAGATATCTGCGTACGCCCAGTACCAGCCGTCGTTGTAGAACACGACCTGCTGCGCGCTCGTCGAGATCGTGGGGTGCACCGCCTGGGCAGAGGCCGGTGCGGCCATGGCCGGGGTGGATCCGCCGATCAGGGCGGCGCCAATGACGGCGACACCGGCCAGCAGGCCAGCCATACGAGTCCGCATGTGAAGCTCACTTTCGCGTCGGGGTATGCCACGGAAATGCCGCGGCACGAATAACGGGAGTGGCACGAGCTGGCCGGTCGTCAATTTCCGTACCGATCCGCTCGACTGCCAAAACCATAACCATGCGGATCCGTACAAAGTGAGAGCAGAAGCGGCCATTGGCCCGACCCGGACATCACCACTGGGAACCCCTGCACTTTCGTGCACGACCGATTCTCAGCGGGCGATCTTGTATCATCCGAGGTCACACCGGAAGTCAACGAGACATTTGCTGTCTCAGCAATGCTCAGCTATCAGACTGGGCCAGGTAAGCGCGATTCCATTAGTCGCCTGGATTCGGTCCCGGCAGACCTGGATCCGCCCTCTTGGGCCTTCGGTGTGTAGGCGCCCTCGGCTGGCACGCACCGGATACGGTCGCGGCGTCGGGCGGACGCACCCGGTTGCCGGCGAAAAGGGGCGTGGATGTCGGAGTTGCTGACCGGGCTGTTGCCAGGCCCGGTCGCCGAGCTGTACCAGCGGTTGCTCGACGCTGGGCAGATTTCCCTCGGCGACCATCCGGAGCTCGACGGATCACCCGAGCTGGCCGAGTTGATCGCCGCCGGATTCGCCCGCCGCCGCTTCGTCGGGACCCCGTCCGTGGTGCCCGTCGAGCCGACGATCGCGGTGGGCCAGGCACTGATCGGGGTCCAGCGCGAGCTGCTCGACCGGCACCGCATGGTGCTGCGGATCCGCGAGCACATGGACATTCTCCAGCGCTCCTACGCGACAGGCACGGACAACCACGACGCGGGGATCCGGATCTACACCGATCCCGCCGAGATCGGTGCTCTCTCCGTCGAGCTGTGCATGTCGGCCGAGCGGGAATTCTCGAATCTGGAGACTCCGCACTATCGGCGCCCCCCTGATGCGCGGTCCGCCAAGGTGCCCCCGGCCGAAGTGCTCGCCCGTGGCGTGCGGTTTCGCAACATCTACGCCAAGCGCGTGCTCGATCTGCCATTCGCCGGCGAGGTGGTCCGAGCGTGCGCGGAGGGCGGGTGGCAATTACGCGTCATCCACGACCTGCCGATGAAGATGGTGCTCGTCGACGACCGGGCGGCGTTGCTGCCACTCGACCCGACCGGCATGGAAGGTGCGGCGCTCGTCCGCTCGCCGGTGATCGTCGCCGCACTGCGCATGTATTTCGACCTCCTCTGGGATCGCGCACTGCCGTTGGCCGGCGGGACGGGCGAAGGAAAGTTCACCCCGGTCCAGCAGAAAGTGTTGCGGCTCATGATCGGCGGCATGACCGACTCGGCGATCGCGCGGCACCTGGACGTCAGCGAGCGGACCGTGCGCCGGCACATCTCCGCAGCCCTCGACGTCGTCGGGGTCGACAACCGGATCACGGCCACGGCGATCATCGTCCGGGACGGCCTGCTTGGCTGACCGGTGTCACGAGCGGTCGCACTGCCACTCCACCGGACCTTCGCCGGGCACCGGCAGGTACTCGCCGAGAAACAGCTTGGCGTACTGAGCGCCGGTCGAGGTCTTCACTGCCCAGATCCGGTGGTCGCCCGAACAGTCGATCGGCAGCAACAGCGCGAGCCGGCCGGTCAGGGTGATCGCCATCGCCGCCGTCCGGAACCGGGCAAAGGAGAACGGGGCGACCTGCGCGGGCGCGAGCCCCTGCGGCACCGAGATCTGCAGTGGCCCCGCTGTACCGTCCGCGGCCAGGCCGACAAGGCGGGCGGGCGCGCCCCGGACCATGCCCAGGAACGGGCTCTCGCCGTCGGCGCCCACCAGCTGGTCGGCACCGAACGCGCTCGTCAGCGGCGTCTCGGTCCATACGTCGGATCCGGTCACCCAGTCGGTTTCGGTGAGCTGGAAGACCGATCCCTGGTCGTCGAGGACGTCGAGCACCCCCACCGCCGGCGAGATGATCGACGTGAACCGCCGCCAGTCACCGAGCGACTGGCCCACGTCCTTCCAGGTGGTGAGGTCGCGAGACCAGTACAGCGCGCCCGTGGACGCCGACACGCGGTAGTACAACCGGCCGCTGCCGTGCTGCGCGCCGGACCACAAGGCCGCGTAGGTGTCACCCCAGCCGCGCGTCGCGATCACCTGGGTGTGGGTCCACTGCTGCACCGCCATCGCCGGATCGAGGCAGATCGTCTCCGCGGTCAGCCCACCGGACGTGGTGATCGCGTAGACCTGCCGGCTCCAGCGCCCGCAGCTGTCCGGTGGCGTCCCGGCGTGCGCGGGAGTCGCTCCCGCGGCCACACAGACGAGAGCGGCGAGCAGGCC
>JAVEES010000272.1 GCA_030840285.1 Pseudonocardiales bacterium | reverse complement strand
CTACAGGATGGCGCGGCCGCCGAGGTAGGGCCGCAGCACCGCCGGAACCGCGACGGTTCCGTCGGCCTGCTGGTGGTTCTCCACCAGGGCGGCGAGCAGCCGGGGGGTAGCCACCGCGGTGTTGTTCAAGGTGTGGGCGAAGTGGATCACGCCGTCCGTGTCCTTGTAGCGGATACCCGCCCGCCGGGCCTGCCAGTCGTGCAAGGTCGAGCAGGAATGCGTCTCGCGATAGGTGTCCAGCGAGGGGAACCAGGTGTTGATGTCGTTCATCCGGAACTTGCCCAAACCCATGTCGCCCGTGCTGCACTCGACAACCTGGTGCGGCAGTTCGAGCCCCCGCAGGATCGTCTCGGACGTGTCGAGCAGCCGCGCATGCCAGCGTGCCGATTCCTCGACATCGTTGCGGCAGATCACGAACTGCTCGACCTTCTCGAACTGGTGCACCCGCAGCAGTCCTCGCACATCGCGGCCCGCGCTGCCGACCTCGCGCCGGAAGCAGGTCGAGATCCCGGCGAACTGCTTGGGAAGCTGGCGCGCATCGATCACCTCGTTGCTCGCCATCCCGACCAGGCCCACCTCGGCCGTTCCCGCCAAGAAGACGTTGTCCCGTTCCAGGAAGTAGATCTCGTCGGCATGGCCGGGCAGGAACCCGGTGCCCACCAAGGCCTCCCGCTGCGCGAGCACCGGTACCGAGACGAGCTCGAAATCCTGCTCCATCAGCACGTCGAGGGCCAGCGAATGCAGCGCGCGCTCCAGCAGGACGGCCTGGGTCTTGAGCGCGTAGGCCCGATCGCCTGCGGTCTTGCGCGCCCGCTCGAAGTCGGCCCAGCCTCGCTTCTCCAGCAGGTCGACATGGTCCAGCGGGGTGAAGTCGAACTCCCGCGGCGTCCCCCATTGGCGGATCACCACGTTGTCGGCCTCGCCGTCGCCTACCGGGGCTCCGGACCAGGGAATGTTCGGGGCGCGCAGCAGAAGCTCGCGCAACTCCGTCCGGCTGCTCTCCAGCTCGGCGCGGTTGGCCTTCAATTGCTCGTCATTGGCCTTGGCCCGCGCGCGCAGTTCCTCGCGTCCGGCCGGGTCGCTGCCCTTGAACTGCTCGGCGATCTCGCGACGCAGCCGCTGGCCCTCGTCGACCTCGGTCTGTAGCTGGCGGACCTTGTCGCCGAGCGCGACGGTCGTGTCGACATCGAAGTCGACGCCTTTGACCTCGGCCGCCTTCCGGACGACTTCGACGTTGTCACGGATGAACTTGATGTCGAGCATTAGCTGATCCTATCGGTGCTGGCGGAGCCATTTGTGCGCAAGTCCAGCAGCCCGCCAGGTGCTTCGGTCAGCCGGACAACCCCGCGAAGGCAACCGCGCCGGCCGTCGCGACATTGAGTGAGTCCACCCCGGCGGCCATCGGAATCCGCACCAGTTCGGTGGCGGCGTCGAGCGCTGCCTCGGACAAGCCGGGTCCCTCGGCGCCGAGCAGCACCGCCCAGCGCTCACCGGCCCGGACGTCACGCAGCGCCGGGGCCGATGCCCGTGGAGTCAGGGCCAGCACCCGGACTCCGGCGTCGGTCAGCATGTGCAGGCTCTGTGGCCACGGATCGGGCAGCACGGCAAAGGGCATGCCGAACACGTAGCCCATCGATACCCGCACGCTTCGCCGGTAGAGCGGATCGGCGCAGCGCTCGTCCAGCAGCACGCCGTCGAGCCCGAAGGCGGCCGCGTTGCGGAAGATCGAGCCCAGGTTCTCGAAGTCGTTGGTGGATTCGAGCACCACGAACCGCCGCCCCGCCGCGATCACCTCGGCCGCGGGCAGCGCCGCCGGACGGTCGGCTGAGGCCAGCACCCCGCGGGTCACCCGGAACCCGACGACCTCGGAGAGCAGCCACTTGTCCAGGCAGTAGACCGGCACATCCGTGCCCGCCAGCGCGTCCTGCAGTGCGGCGAGCTTGCTCGCCACACCCACGACGGCACGAGTGCGGAACGAGGACCGGATCAGACGCTCGACCACGTTGACGCCCTCGGCGATCACGATGCCGCGACGATCCGCGCGCACGTCGGAGTCGGTCAACTGGCGGAAGTCGGCCAGGCGGGGATCATCCGGATCCTCGATCAGCTCGCCACCGACGCTCGATCCCGGCTCGCTCCCGCTCGGTCCCGGCTCGCTCACGTCCGAACGATAGCGAAGCGGCGCCGCAAGCCGCCGAGCCCGAGGTGCTGCCTATGCGACAGGAAGATCCCGAGAAGCACGGTGAAGCTCAGGGAGATGATCCCGCCACCGAGCATTCCCCAGCGCGGGCCGAACAGTTCGGCGACCCAGCCCACGATCGGCGCGCCGATCGGCGTACCGCCCATGAAACAGATCAGGTACAGCGCCATCACCCGCCCGCGCATGGTCGGTTCGACGCCCAGTTGCACCATGGCATTGGCCGACTGAGCGAACACGATCATCGTCAGGCCGGCCGCGATCAGCGCCACGCCCATCAGCGCGAAGCTGGGCATCAGCGAGGTCACGATCTCCGCGATGCCGAACGCCACCCCGGCAAGCAAAAGGAAGATCCTGGACGGACGCTTGCGCCTGAAGGTGCCGCCCAGCGCGCCGACCGTCGCACCGACGGCGAGCAGGGTGGACAGCAGTCCGTAGGAATCGGCACCTCGTTGAAATACCTGCTTGGCTATCAGGGCAATCGTGATCTGGTAGTTCATGCCGAAGGTGCCGATGACGAAGATCAGGACCATCGGCAGGATGAGATCCGGCCGGCCACCCACGTAACGCAGCGCGGCCCGGAACTGGCCGGGGGCGCGGTCAACCGGCTTGGACGGGTAGAGCTCAGCCGGTCGCATGAGCAGCAGGCCGGCCAGCACGGCGACCGAGGACAGCGCATTGCCGATGAACGCCCAGCCGGTACCGACGGCGCTGATGAGCACGCCCGCCACGGCGGGACCGATGATCCTGGCGAGGTTGAAACTGGTCGCGTTGAGGGCAACCGCGTTCGGAAGGTCGGCCGGCCCGACCATCTCCACCGCGAAGGACTGGCGAATCGGCGAGTCGATCGCGCCCGCGACTCCGAGCAGCCCCGCCAACACCATGACGTGCCAGATCCGGACGGCGCCGCTGACATCCAGCAGGCCGAGCATCAGCGCAGTGAGCGCGATCGAGGACTGCGTCATCAGCAGCAGCTTGCGCTTGTCGCCCCGGTCAGCCAGCGCCCCGCCGTACATCGACAGCAGCAGCGACGGCCCGAACTGCAGCGCCGTGACGATGCCGAGGGCGGTTCCGGAGTTGGTCAGCTGGAGCACCAGCCAGTCCTGGGCTACCCGCTGCGCCCAGGTGCCGGTGAGCGAGACGAGCTGGCCGGAGAAGTACAGGCGGTAGTTGCGCACTCGCAGCGACCGGAACGGGTTGACCCGGCCGCGCCCGGCTGGAGCGCTTTCAACAGTGGGGGCGCCGGATTCGGCCAGTGCTTCGTTGCTGGTTTCAGTAGGCGCGACGGTCACTCGGAGGCGAGCCTTTGCAGAACGTCGGCCGCCTGGGTCAACTTCTCGATGTCGGCGTCGCTCAGCTCGGCCAGCTTCCTGGCAAGCCATTCGTCGCGGACCCGCAACTCCTCGTGGAGCAGAGCGCCGCCGGCCGCGGACACCGAGATCACCGACTGGCGCCGATCCTCAGGATGTGATTGCC
>JAVEES010000122.1 GCA_030840285.1 Pseudonocardiales bacterium | reverse complement strand
CGTAGGAACCGAGGTGGATGACGCGCCACCAGCCCGCCGCGCGTTCGGACGCCGCGAACTTCGAGCGAAGCAGGCCCGTGACCGAGAGGGTGACGATCACGTACATCGACACGAGGCCGAGCGTGACCTGCCATGGCCGGTAGCCCGACGCGAAGGGCACCAGCGCACCCAGGACGCCGACGTTGGCGAAGGAGTCGAGCAGCAGCAGGATCACATGACTGACCAGCAGGACGACGCCGGACAGGGCCGCGGCCCGGTGCACGTACTGCCACACCACACGGCGATCGAGATAGGCGGTCCGCCGGGAAGCGAACGCACCGGCGCCGGTGGCCACGCTCAGGGCGGCGAACCCGGCCATCCCCGCGCCGCGGGCCAGGTACCAGATCAGCCTGGCCAGTCTCCGATCGTCACGACGAGGCCGTCACGATCGACCAGCCGGGCCGCGACCCGCTGGTCGTGCAGCCAGGCCAGCGCCTCGTCGCCGAGCACGATCGCGGTGGTCGAACAGGTGTTGGCATGGGTGGCCGTGCGGGCGGCCACGCTCACGGTTCGCCAGATGCCTTCGGCGGGACGTCCGGTGCCCGGGTCCACGATGTGGTTCACCTCTTGATCGCCGCGCCACCACCGTCGAATCCTGGTGGACGAGGTCGCCAGCCCACCCTCGTGAAGGCTCACCTGCTGGCCCTGCCGGCCGGCGCGTTCGGCGACCGTGACCTGCCAGGGACGGAGCCGGCCCGCGACGGCGAGGTCGCCGCCGATCTCCACCAGGACGTCGCAGCCGAAGCGGCGATGCAGAGCCGCCGCGGCCAGATCCGCGGTGTGTGCCTTCGCGCTCGCGCCCAGATCAAGGCTGCTGTGCGGCGGGACGGTGAGCAGGCCGGCGAACAAATCCAGGCCGACATCCCGCCAGGTCGGCCGGGGCCCGGAGTGCTCGACCACCGCGTCCTCGGAGTCGCTGACCAGCGCGATGTCGCGGTCGTAGCCGAGCCGCCGCAGGTCCGCCCCGACGGTGGGGTCCAGGCAGCCGTTGGACCGGCTGGCCTCACCCAGGGCGGTGTCCACCAGTTCGGCGAGGGTGGCCGAGATGGCCACCGGCCGTCCGGCGTTCGCATTCGCCCAGTTGAGCTCTGAGTCGATCCGGAACCGGCTTGCCACCCGGTCCACCCTGCGCATCAGGCTGCCGAGTTGGGCGACGGCGGGTGTGAGCGCCTGCGGGTCACTCACCACCAGGCGGACCAGGCAACTCCAGTCGCTCCAGACCGCGGTCGGCAGGGTCGCACTCTCGATCACGCGGGCGGCGGTCGCGGTCGTCATGATCCGTGGCTCCCACCGTTGCTCTGCTGGTTCGTGTCGCCACCAGAGATCGAGAAGCCGCCGCCGGACGTGTCCGCGCCGCTGGAGGAACTCGTGCTGCCGCCCCCGGTGCTGGTTCCGCCCGAACTCGCGCTGCCGCCGGAAGCGGCCCCGCTGCCGGTCGATGAGGAGCCGCCGCCCGGGGTTGCGGTGGTGGTCGCCTGGTCGGTGGAATGTGCGGCCTGCTCGGCCAGCAGTCCGAAGCCGGCAGTACTGGCAGCGACCACCGTTAACACCGCGAGCTTGATGCGGGCCGGCAGCGAACGTCGGGGATGTTCGGTGCTGTTCATGAGAGCAAGGGTGCTGCGACGATCTGTTCTCATCCTTGAGATCTTCTGTGCCTGGACTGTGGATCCGCTGCCCACCCCGCTGATCCGGGCTCGACGAGGGTCGGCACATAGCACAAGCCGGTGGGCGAAGCGCCAAGATGCGCTCCGTAGACTTCGGGGCCATGACGACGCACCAGCTCGCCGCCCACTTCGCCGGCAACTACCTGGCGAGCCCGATCTCGCCCGACCACCTACTGGGCAGCTACGGCCTGATCGGGCTACTGGCCATCATCTTCGCCGAGTGCGGCCTGCTCATCGGGTTCTTCCTGCCGGGAGACACCCTGCTGTTCTCGGCCGGCCTGGTGCTTGCCATAAACGATCCCAGCATCAAGCTGCCTGCCCTGCCCGTGCTGCTCGTCACGTTGCCGATCGCCGCGATCCTCGGCAACCTGGTCGGCTACTGGATCGGGTTCAAGGCCGGGCCCGCGGTGTTCGACCGCCCGAAATCGCGCCTGTTCAAGCCCGAATACGTCACCCGGTCACGCGCCTTCTTCGACCGCTACGGCGCCGCAACGATCGTTCTGGCGCGTTTCGTGCCGATCGTGCGAACGGTGGCCACGGTGATGGCCGGGGTCGGCAAGATGCGGTACTCGCTCTACGTCCTGTACTCCATCATCGGCGCCGTCATCTGGACCGATGGCGTGCTGCTACTCGGCTACTGGCTCGGCCACATCAAGTTCGTGCGGAACACCATCGCGCCGAAGATCGACCTGATCCTGGTGGCCGTGATCGTCCTGTCGCTGCTGCCGACCCTGATCCACCTGGTCCGCGCCCGACGTACTCCCAACTGACCCGTCCTCTGAAAAATAGGCGTCGACACGCTTCCATTCCGCGTGTCGACGCCTATTTTGCGCTTGCGGCCTACTTTGCGGCGCGGTATCGCTGGATCAGCGCATTCGTCGAGCTGTCGTGCTTCAGCTCCGGCTCGCCCTCTGACTGCAGCTCGGGGATCACCTGCTGAGCCAGCACCTTCCCGAGCTCCACACCCCACTGGTCGAAGGAGTCCACTGACCACACGGTGCCCTGGGTGAACGTGCTGTGCTCATACAGCGCGATTAGCTGCCCCAGGGTGTAAGGCGTCAAGGTGTCTACCAGCAGCGTGGTGGAGGGGTGGTTCCCCTCGAAGACCTTGAAGGGCACCAGCGATTCCTCGACGCCCTCGGCGCGGACCTGCTCGGCGGTCTTGCCGAACGCGAGGGCTTCGGTCTGTGCGAACACGTTGGCGGTGAGCAGATCGTGGTGATCGCCGAGGGGGTTCAGCGTGTGCAGGAACCCGATGAAGTCAGCCGGGATGGTCAGCATCCCCTGATGGATCAGCTGGTAGAACGAGTGCTGGCCGTTGGTGCCGGGCTCGCCCCAGTAGACCGGTCCGGTCGGGTAGTCCACCCGCCGCCCCTGCAGGTCCACCGACTTGCCGTTGGACTCCATGGTCAGCTGCTGCAGGTAGGCCGGGAACCGGTTGAGGTACTGGTCATAGGGCAGCACGGCCTGGGTCTGAGCGCCGAAGAAGTCGGTGTACCAGACGGTCAGCAAGCCCATCAGTGCCGGGATATTGCGGCGCAGCGGCGCCGTCCTGAAGTGCTCGTCGATCGAGTGGAAGCCCGCCAGCATCGAGGCGAACCCGTCCCGACCGATGGCGATCATCGTCGACAGCCCGATCGCTGAGTCCATCGAATAGCGGCCGCCGACCCAGTCCCAGAAGCCGAACATGTTGGCGGTGTCGATGCCGAACTCCGACACCTTCTGCGCGTTCGTGGACACCGCGACGAAATGCCTGGCAACGGCGGCGTCCTCCTTGAGCGAGGCCAGCAGCCAGTCCCGGGCGGTGCGGGCGTTGGTCATCGTCTCCAGGGTGGTGAACGTCTTGGACGAGATGATGAACAGCGTCTCTTGCGGGTCCAGGTCGAGCGTCTTCTCGACGAAGTCCGTGCCGTCGACATTGCTGACGAAGCGGAAGGTCAGCTCGCGCTTGCTGTAGTGCTTGAGAGCTTCATAGGCCATCACCGGCCCGAGGTCCGAGCCGCCGATGCCGATGTTGACGATGGTGCGGATCGGCCGGCCGGTGTGGCCCAGCCACTCGCCTGACCGGACGCGGTCGGCGAAGGCCCCCATCCGATCGAGAACCTCGTGGACGTCGGGCACCACGTCGTGACCGTCGACCTCGAGGTGCGTTCCCTTCGGTTCGCGCAGCGCGACGTGCAGGACGGCGCGGTCCTCGGTGATGTTGATGTGCTCGCCACCGAACATCTTGGCGATCCGGTCGGCCAGGCCCGACTCCTCGGCCAGCTGAACGAGCAGATCGATGGTCTCCTCGGTGATGCGGTGCTTGGAGTAGTCGAAGTACAGGTCCTCGAATTCGACGCTCATCCGGGTTCCGCGGTCGGGGTCCTGAGCGAACAGCTCGCGCAGGTGCGCGGACTGGATCGCCTCGTAATGCGCGCTCAGCTGGCCGAAGGCCGGACGTTCGCGGAGGGGGGCCGTGGCGAACTGGGACATCGTCACTCCTGGCATCGGTCGAAGAAGTTACCGCCTGCGAACTTACTCGTGGCGCCGCTCGCTTTGGCGTGGAGTCCGGGATAGCCCGGACTGCACGCCAAAAGCGGAGTTGTTATATGGGCGTAAGGAATCAAGTACAGCCTCTGTAACGATCGAATTACCCTGCGTGGCCGAATGGATCGTTATTGGCAAATGA
>JAVEES010000119.1 GCA_030840285.1 Pseudonocardiales bacterium | reverse complement strand
ACGATCTCGTAGGTGACCAGCACGATCGGGTAGGCGCCCGCGGTCTTGGTCGCGTAGTCAAGCTTCAAGGTCAGGTCGCCGCCGGTGCCGGTGACCTTGGCGGACTGGACCGCCTTGGCCGCCGAATCGGCTGTGAGCTCGACCGGGCCGGCGCCGTTGTCGACCTGCGCGACGCCGAGGTTGCCGTTCTGGGCGAAGGACCATTCCATGTAACCGATGCCGCCGTCGACACCGGAGACACCCTGCTGGACGCCGTCGGAGCCCTTCTTGCCCGAACCGGTCTTGCCCGACCAGGTCTTGCTGGCAGCCGTCGTGTAGTCACTCGGGGCCGCGGCAGCCAGGTACTTCTCGAAGTTCTGAGTGGTGCCGGAGGCGTCGGAGCGGAAGAAGACGCTGATGTTCGTCGAGGGCAGCGAGACGCCGGAGTTCGCGGCCTTGATGGCGGCGTCATCCCACTTGGTGATCTTGCCCAGGAAGATCTGAGCGATCAGCGAGGGAGTGAGAGTCAGCTTGGAGACTCCCTTGAGGTTGTAGGCAACCGCGATCGGGCCGGTGACCATCGGCAGGTCATAGGCCGGTGAGCCACAGGCCTTCGCGGCGGCCGCGACCTCGCCCTTCGTGGGGTCCAGCGCTGAGTCGGAGCCCGCGAAGTCGACCTGCTTGCCGTTGAACTGCTGGACACCCGCGCCCGAACCGGTCGCGTTGTAGTTGACGGTCGAGCCATTGCACTTGGCCTGGTAGTCCGAGATCCACTGGTCCATGGCGTTCTTCTGGGCGGTCGAGCCCTCGCCCTTCAGGGATCCGGAACCGCAGGCGACGCTGGCCGAGTTGCTGGCCGACGCGCCGGCCGATGACGTGGAGTTGCCATTGTTGCTGCTGGAGCTGCAAGCGGCGAGCGCAAGGGCGCCCGCAACGAGTCCAGCCGCAATGCCCATACGGGTCTTCAACACGGTGAGGTCCCTTTCCTAGGTCGGTCGTGTCGTTCCCGATGGACGCTAAGCAGGGCAGGTGGCGCGCTGGGGAGTTGATGGTGAACGACCGGTGAACTGACCGCCGACATTCGGTAACGATGTGGTTCTGCTCTCATGTCCGGGAGGTGAACATGACCAGCCAGGTCTGGCGCGCGCCCGTCCGCAAGGAGTAAGGCCGCAGGAGTTGCCGGTTTCTGCCCGGTCAGCCGCCGGTGCCGTACTGGACGTCGGTGGCGAAGGTCTCAAAGCCCAGGCCGCGATACAGCCGCACCGCCGTGGCGTTGGACTCGTCCACGTAGAGCAGCACCGTGCGCAGCCCCCGCTCGGCAAGGTGCGCCAACCCCGCGAGCAGCAGGCTCGAACCCAACTTCATGCCTTGCGCCAGCGGGTCGACGCCCAGGACGTACACCTCGCCCAGCGGGATGCCGTGCTCGTCCAGCGCGTCGCCGTGCACCTTGGTCCAGTGGTAACCGAGCAGCTGCCCGTCCCGTTCGGCCAGCAGGAACCCGGCCGGATCGAACCAGTCGCTGGCGATCCGGGCGTCGAGATCGGCCTGGGTCCAACTGCCTTGCTCGGGATGCTCGGCGAAGGCCCGGGCATTCACGCTCAGCCACGCTGCATCGTCCTGCCCGATCACGAAGGGCCGGATGCGCACGCCGTCAGGCAGCGGCGGTATTGCGAAGAGGCCCGCGAGCGGCCGCCGCAGCTGGAACAGGCGCCGCACGACGCGCAGCCCGGCCCGTTCGGCCGCCTTGTTGACCGGGCTCGTCGAACCGTGCGCCCAGATCCGCATGGGCGCGTCGCCGGCTTGATCGACGAGCGCGCGAAGCAGCGCGGCCGCAACCTCGTCCTGCTGGTCGGCAGCGGTCACCAGCTCCGCGCTGAGGATCGTCTCGCCGGCCTGCTCGGGCTCGAGCTGGGCGTAGCCGAGCAGCTCGGAGTCGCGCTGCAGCACGAGGTGGCGGACCGGCGACGCGGCGTGCAGGTGCAGCAGCGCGCGCTCGGACAGCGGCGGGTTGTCCGCTGCGTCGGGCGCGGCCGCGGCCAGCAGGCGGACGGCGGTTGCCTGCTCGGCGGACAGGGCTGGCAGGACGAACGGTTCAGGCGCGATCACGCCTGAACGGTAGCCGCCTCATCCTCGGAGAAATCCGAGCCCACGAGGTCCGCACCGACCAGGTCGGCCGAGTCCGTGCCGCGGCTACGCAGGCCGGGCTCGGCGGGCTTGACGAACTTGTACCCGACGTTGCGCACCGTGCCGATCATGGCCTCGAACTCGACGCCGAGCTTGGCGCGCAGGCGCCGAACGTGCACGTCGACAGTCCGGGTGCCACCGAAGTAGTCATAGCCCCAGACCTCCTGCAGCAGGTGCGAGCGGGAGAAGACCCGGCCAGGGTGCTGGGCCAGGAACTTCAGCAGCTCGAACTCCTTGTAGGTGAGGTCGAGGGTGGCCGAATGGAGCTTGGCGGTGTACGTGGATTCCTCGATCGTGAGGTCACCGACCTTCACCAGGCCGGGCTCGCCCTCTACGACAGCACTGCGCCGAGCCAGGGCCAACCGCAGTCGCGCGTCGACCTCGGCGGGCCCGGCGGTGTCCAGCAGGACGTCGTCCACAGCCCAATCCGCGGAGAGTGCGACCAGGCCGCCCTCCTTCAGGACCGCGATGATGGGCAGCGTCAGCTCGGCGGTGGCCAGTACCTTGGAGAACGCGCGGGCTCCGGCCAGGTTGAACCGGGCGTCGATGAGCACGGCGTCGGCGCTGGTGTTCAGGAGCGGGCTGACATCGAATTCTGAGACAGTGACCTGGTGGCCCAAGAGGCCAAGGGCAGGGAGAACCTCGGTTGTCGGCTGCGCTGCCGTCGTGAGGAGGACGAGTTCCATGAATGCCTCCCGAGCTAGCGGGTTGAGAACGAATTCAGGTGTCGGATTGCGAGGATAGGCCACATGTGGAGCCCTGAACCTGTGCACCTCACGACGTCCGACGGTGTCAGCCTGGCCGCTCACTATTACGCCGGTGTTTCCGACGGCCCGTCCTATCTTCTAGGTCACGGTTTTACCGGCAACGCTTTACAGGCACGCGTCAGCGCGATATCGACCCGGCTGAACGAGCGCGGCGCCTCGGTGCTGGCCCTGGATTTCAGGGGCCATGGGGCCTCTGGCGGTGTGTCGACGATCGGCGTGGCCGAGATCGCGGATGTGGCTGCCGGGGTGCTCTGGCTCAGGAACCGCCGTCCGGGTGCGCCGGTCATCACGCTGGGCTTCTCGATGGGTGCCTCGATCGTCGTACGGCACGCCGGGCTCGGCGGCTCGGCCGACGCCGTGGTGGCCGTCAGCGGTCCTGGCCGCTGGTACGAACGCGGAACCGAGCCGATGCGCCGCGTGCATCTAGGCGTCGAGACCAGGCTGGGCAGGCTGGCCTTGCGGCTGGTGTTCAAGACGCGGGTCGGTGGTGGCTGGGATCTGCTGCCGGCCTCACCGGTGGAGGTGGCCAGTGCGGTCGCCGCGCCCATGCTGGTCGTGCACGGTGACGCGGATCCGTATTTCGGCCTGGAGCACGCCCGGATGCTGGCTGGCGCGACACCAGTGACCGAGTTGTGGATCGAAGCCGGGATGGGGCACGCGGAAAGCGCGACCACGGCCGAGCTCGTCGACCGGATCGATGACTGGGCGCGCACCGCGGTGCAACGGTCTGGGAGCATGAGGCCGTGACGGAGTCCACGGTGACCGATCCCAACCCGCAGCCGGGTTCGGCTGCCATTCGCCGTCCGGACGGTCGGCAGAGCGGGCTGCTGCCCCTCGCGCTCGTCACGCTGCTTGCCGGTGGCGCGCTGATCGGCGGCTCGTACCTGGGGACGATCGGGCTACTGGTGGCAACCGCTGTGGTGCAGACCGTCCTGGTGGTGAGCTGGGTGCTCGGAACCGGGCTGCCGGGTCGGGTCGGTGGCTTCGTCCTCGGGATCGCTGCCTCAGCGGCGGCTGACGCGGCCGTTATGCGCTGGCACGATCACGGCTACGAACCGGTGCTCGCGGTGCTGGGCGTGGCTATCCCGCTGATGTTCATCCACCAGCTCACCCGGGGCGTGGTGCGCACCCGGGTAGTCGAATCGCTGTCCGATATCGCGGTCCTGCTGCTGGCGGTCACGGCGATGGCAGGCCTTATCGTGTTGCGATATCAGGTCAACGGTGACAAGACGACCCTTGCGGTGCTCGGTGCGCTCACCGCGGGACTCGTGGTGAACCACCTGACGGACGCCGTCCTGCCCGCGCCGCGTTTCGATCCCGCGATCAACCGTGGGCTGACCGGCGTGCTCACCGGTGTGCTCGCCGGCGGGGCGGTCGGAGCGCTCGCGCTTCGCGACATCATCGATTTCACCGGTGGCCGGGCCGCGTTCCTGGGTGCCGCAGTGGCCGCGGTCGCTTGCCTGATCTCGGTGGGCGCCAGCTTCGCCGGCGTCCACTCGACGATGGCGGCACCCGCCAGCAAGGCAGCCGGTGCCGAGACGGCGGAGGTCGAATCGGCTGATGTCGAGGCTGCGAATTTCAAGGCGGCCGATCTGGAGACGGCAGATTTCAAGGCGGCGGTCGCCGGACTGGATGATGCCGCATTTCCACCGGAGGACCCGGAGCACGAGATCGGTCCGTGGCGCGGCGTCCCGCCGCTGCGGCCGGTAGCGGCAGCGCTGATCACTGTGGCGTTGACGTCACCAGCGGGCTACGTACTGGTTACAGCGCTAGCCGGCTGAGTTACTCTGTAGCCACTATGGGGATTGTGCTGAGTCGCCGACGCATGTCACCGCTGTTGACGTCACGTCGAGCGGTCGACCTTTGCCGGGTCGACAGCTGCCTCTGTCCGATGCGCTGAACCGGGCATCCGTCCACCGGCGCTAACGCCGCTTGATGTGCCCAGCGTCTCGGTCTCCTTCTGTCGGATGCCGGTGCGCACGCGTGCTACTCCCGCTGTTCCGATCTATCCAAGGAGAAATTTCATGAGCCGCTCCGATGCGCTCGTCACGGCCGACTGGGCCGAAGAACACCTCAACACACCGGGTGTCGTACTCGTCGAGGTCGACGAAGACACCTCCGCCTACGACGGTGGCCACATCCCGGGCGCGGTGAAGCTGGACTGGAAGCGCGATCTCCAGGAGCAGGTCATCCGCGACTTCGTATCGAAGGAGAAGTTCGAGGCCCTGCTGTCGGCCAAGGGCATCGCCAACGACGACACGGTGGTGCTCTACGGCGGAAACAACAACTGGTTCGCCGCCTACGCCTACTGGTACTTCAAGCTCTACGGCCACGAGGACGTCAAGCTGCTGGACGGTGGCCGCAAGAAGTGGGAACTCGACGGCCGCGAGCTGTCCAAGGACGAGGTGTCCCGCCCGTCCACCCAGTACCAGGCCAAGGAACAGGACACCTCGATCCGCGCCTTCCGCGACGAGGTCGTGGCCTCGATCGGCAACAAGAACCTGCTCGACATCCGCTCGCCCGACGAGTTCGCCGGCCGCTTGCTCGCCCCGGCCCACCTGCCGCAGGAGCAGTCCCAGCGCGCCGGTCACATCCCCACCGCGGTCAACGTCCCGTGGTCCAAGACCGCGAACGAGGACGGCACCTTCAAGACCGACGAGCAGATCAAGGCGATTTACGACGAGGCCGGCCTCGACTGGTCCAAGGACACGATCGCCTATTGCCGGATCGGCGAGCGTTCCTCGCACAGCTGGTTCGCGATCCACGAGCTGCTCGGCCAGTCCAACATCAAGAACTACGACGGCTCGTGGACCGAATACGGCTCACTGGTCGGCGTCCCGATCGAGAAGGATGTCTGAGACCATGTGCGCTGCACCTCCCCAGACCCCCACGCTGCCCGCGCACGTGGACATCACCAAAGAGACCGTCATTTATGGCGTCGTATCCAAGGACTCCACGCCGGTGCCGGCCGCCTACGTCCGGTTGCTCGACGCCTCGGGTGAGTTCACCGCAGAAGTCGTGACCTCGGCTACCGGTGACTACCGCTTCTTCGCACGTCCGGGTGAGTGGACGTTGTCGGTGCTGCACAACTCCGGCTCGGCCCGTCAGCCAGTCGTGGCCAGCGAGCCCGGCCTGGTCGAGGTGCCGATCACGCTCACCAGCGCCTGATCCAGCCTTCCTCGCTCGGTCCCCGCTGTTGATGTGCGGCGGCCGAGCGGGGCGGGCGGTTCAGTAGACGACTTGTCCGGGTCGGTCCCGGAGGGGCGTGCGCGTCGGGTTCAGTAGACGACGGCTTGCGCGTCCGGGCGCAGGATCTCGTCGACGTAGGTTGCCGAGCCGGCAATCCGCACGCCGGGCAACAGGTCGGATTCGCCGATATCGCGCCGCTGGGCGCACTGGGTGCAGACCGTGAGGGTGCCGAGTTCGATGACGGTGTCGCGCAGGTCAGCCAAGGGTGCCGAATGCGGCAGTACGAAGGACTCGGCCCGTCCTGGCGTGCCGAACCATGCGGCTTCGCCGGTGAGCCACAGCGACACCCGAGCGCCGGACGCCGCCGCGGTGGCCGCCACGGTGAACGCCTGAGCGGATCGTTCGGGCTCATCTGCCCCTGCGGTGCATTTCACGATCAAGGGCCGGGTCACGGGCACTATCCTTCCTTGTATGGAGGCCTTTTATACAACCCTGCTCATCGTCGCGTTCCTGGCGATCGGAGCGATGGCCGTGCTCGTGCTTACCAAGCTCTTCGCGGGACAGCGCTGATCAGCCGCGCCGGTGAACGCCTTTGACGATCCACCAGGGGCCGTCGTCCCCGACATCGTCGAGACCACAGACCTGCGAACCGGGCCGGAACTGCATGCGGCCCTGCTCGCGGTGCTGCCGCTGGTCGGGAGCTGGGCTGGGCATGGCAAGGGGCTGACTCCGCAGGATCAGGAGGACTTTCATTACGCCCAGCGGGTGAGCTTCTCCCACGACGGAAGGCCGTTCCTTAGCTACTCCGCGCACGCGTGGCTCACTGATGCCGAGGGTGGGGTTATCCGCCCCGCGTTCCGAGAGCACGGCTTCCTCAGGATGAGTGCCGGGCCGGACGAGCTGGAGCTCGTGATGACCAGCGCGGCCGGAATCGTGTCGGTGTTCGGTGGGATCGCGGGCGACCAGCGTTGGGAGTTCGCGAGCAGCGCGGTCGGCTTCACCCCGACAGCGAAGCCGACCGCGGGAGACCGCCGGCTGTACGCCCTGGTCGGGACGACCCTAGCCTATGTCCAGGAGCTGGCGCTGGATGCCGGCGAATTCCGGCCGCATCTGCAAGCGGAGCTGTCCCGTACCGCCGATCCACGTTGAGCTGTCCCGCCCGCTCTTCGTTGATCAACACACGTTCGAGGTTGCTCTCGCGACGCGAGACGCGAGTTGATCTTGGTGAGCGGCGACAAGCGATCTCTCGCTCCCGTCCTCGTTGATCAACACACGTTGGAGGTTGCTATCGCGACGCGAGACGCGAGTTGATCTTGAGACAACGGGCATTAAGAAGCCCCTGAGTCGATCCGGTGTGGATCTACTGCCGATCGGACAAGCTCGGCGACTCGGGGGCTCGGTGGCAACCGCTAGACAGCGGGAGCCTCCTTAGGCGTCCGGGAACTCTTCAAGTCCTGAACCACCTCCTTTCCGTTACCCCGTCAACGTTACGACGGTCTCGGGCGCTAGGCGAGCCTATTCAGCAAAACCAGCCAGATTTCATGAATGTCTCCCATACCGCGCGATTCGCGCCGTCAGAATATGGCGTCGTCAGAAGCCGGCCAGCGCGGCGATCCGATCCGACAGAGCCGGCGTGTGTGCCAGCTGGTTGCCGTTGATGGTGTGCACCGCGACGACGCCCCGCGCGCTGGACACCAGCCAGACGCCGTCTGACGCTCTCAGCTCGGCGACCGTTCCGAGCGTGTATGACGTCGGGATGCCGGCCGCCTCTGCCGCGTCGAAAAGGGCCCGCTGCGTGATGGAGGCCAGGATTCCGGTGGGACCCGTAGGCGTCGTATGCAGGCGCCCGGAACTGGACCAGACGACCGCCGACGTGGGGCCCTCCAGGATGTAGCCGTCCGAGCTGGTGAAGATGACGTCGTCGGCGCCGCGCTGCAGGGCGATCCGGCTGGCGGCGACGTTGACGGCGTAGGACAGCGTCTTGACGCCACCGAGCAGCCACGGCGCCGCGGTGTAGGCGTATGAGGCGGTTCCGCGGCTCAGGATGATGACCGAGATCCCGGTTCGGCGCAGCCGTAGCGAAATCTCGGACGTCGGCGTGAGGGTCGCGATTCCGGTCGTCGGGCCGGTTGGTGTCGACTCCCGGCCACGGGTCAGCATCAGCTTCAGAGTGGCCTCGCCCGCCACGTCCCAGCCGGCCAGCAGCTGGGTTATCAGCCCGCGCCACGCCGATCGGTCCACGTCGGGCATGCCGAGCGCTTGCGCGGACACCTGCAGCCGATCCAGGTGCGCATCCAGGTGATCGATCAGATGGCTGCCGTCCTCGGTGGTCACGACTCTCGTCGCCTCGAAGCACCCGTCGCCGCGGGTCAGGCCGAGATCGTCGGAGGTCAGCACCGCCTCGTCGGGCTCAACGAGACCCACACCCAGTACCGCCACGGCCCGTTTTGTCACCCGGGCAGCCTATCCCCGAGGTGACAGGCCCGGTGGGCGGCGGATCGGACCTACGATGGGAGGGCTATGACGCACACTCACCCACACCCGGATTCCTCGCTGGCCAATCGGCTCCGCGAGCGAGGAATGCGGATGACACCGCAGCGCGAAAGCGTTATGGCTGCCGTGACCCAACTGGTGCATGCCACCCCCGATCAGGTGGCCGACGCTGTACCCGGCGTCGATCTGACCACGGTGTATCGAACGCTGGAGACTCTCGAGCACATCGGACTGCTCGCTCACACCCATCTGGGCCACGGCGCGCCGTCCTACCGGCTGGCCGCCGACGACCATGTCCACGTCGTCTGTCACCGCTGCTCATCCGTGATCGACGCACCCGCTGGGCTGGCTGATCAACTGTCCCGCCAATTGGCCGAGGAACGCGGCTTCATCCTCGATCGATCCCATTTCACCGTCTTCGGCACCTGCGCCGATTGCGCCGCAGGGAGTTCGCATGACTGAATACCGTTCGCCGTTGCTGGGCTGGGACGGCGCCGTTGCCGCCGATACCCCGGACGAGGGGATCGCCTGGCACTACGGCGACCCGCTTCGTGAGCAACGCGTGGCCAGCACCGCCGCCGGCCTCGTCGACCGCTCCAACCGCGACGTCCTGATCGTGCCCGGCCCCGATCGGCTCGACTGGCTGCATTCGATTACCTCCCAGCACCTTCTCGGGCTGCGCGACGGCGACTCGACCGAGGATCTCGTACTCAGCCCGAACGGCCACGTCGAGCAACACTGGAACGTCACCGAACTCGGCGAGCAGATCTGGATCGACACCGAGCCTGGTACCGCCGACGAGGTGCTCGGATTTCTGCTGAAGATGCGCTTCCTCAAGCGTGTGGAGCCGCAGGTCGTGACCTCGGACTTCGCGGTGCTGTCCGTGATCGGGCCGAAAGCGGCTGAGGCCTTGCGGGCTGCCGGCCTGCCGGTGCCCACGGATCGGGCCAGCTCTCTGCCCGAAGGTGGCTTCGTCCGGCCCGGCTCGGGTGGCGGGTTCGACCTCGTCGTGGGTCGCGCCTCGTTGGCTGAGGTAGCCGGACGGATGCGCGCGGCCGGTGCCGAGCCGATCGGTTCCTGGGCCGATGCGGCGTTGCGGATCGAGCGCCGTCAGCCTCGCCTCGGCGTGGACACCGACCACCGCACCATCCCGCACGAGGTTGCCTGGATCGGCAAGGCCGTCCACTTGGACAAGGGCTGCTATCGCGGGCAAGAGACGGTGGCCCGGGTTCAGAATCTGGGCAAGCCACCCCGCCGGCTCGTCCTGCTGCACCTGTCGGGGGACACCGAGCAACTGCCCGCGCCCAGTACCCCGGTCGAGCGCGACGGACGGAGCATCGGCTTCATCGGCACCGCCGCCCACCACTTCGAACTGGGGCCGATCGCGCTAGCCGTGGTCAAGCGCGGTGTGACGCCCGAGCATGCCTTGAGCGCCGGCGGTCAGCCGGTCGCGCTCGATCCCGCCGATGCCGAGGCCGTCCTGGTCGAGGGCTTCGCCGGTCACGTCACCAGCGCGTAGCCCGACGCGGCAGCGCCGATGCCGAGCAGCAGGCTGCCTGCCAGGTAGCCGATGCCGGCGAGGGTGAGCCTGCGCTGCAACAGCTCGATG
>JAVEES010000078.1 GCA_030840285.1 Pseudonocardiales bacterium | reverse complement strand
CTCGTCGCGCAGATTCTGGGCCGTCGCCACCGTCTGTTTGAACGCCTCGGACTGCTCGTCTGTGACGGTCTTGGTCTGCTGCTGCAGCGCAACCTGTTGGCGCAGGACATTGATCGTGTCGTCGATGACGCCGACCTGCTTGATCAGGTCGGCTGCCCGGGCCTGTTGGAAGGGCAGGCTGTTGATCTGCGCCGAGTTGCCCGCGCTGATCTGAAATGGGATCGACGTGTGATCCAGCGGCGTGCCCAGTGGCCGGGTGATCGACTGCACCTGGGCGATTCCGTCGGTGTGGAACACGGCCTTTGCCACTCGCTCCAGCAGGATCATGTCAGTGGAGTTGCGCAGATCGTGGTCGGCTTCGACCATCAGCAATTCGGGATTGAGCCGGGCCTGGGAGAAGTGGCGCTCGGCGGCCGTGTACCCGATGTTGGCCGGGGCACTTGCAGGCAGGTAGGACCGCGCGTCGTAACTCGTCTTGTATCCCGGTAGCGCCAGCAGACCGACTGCGGCCACGCCGATCGTCACCAGGACGATGGGTGCGGGCCAGCGCACGACGGCGGTTCCGACGCGCCGCCAGCCACGGGTCCGCATCGGGCGACTGGGCTCGAAGAGGCCGAAGTGGCGGCCGATGCTCAGTACCGCCGGCGCCAGTGTCAGCGCGGCCAATAGCGCGACGAGGACGCCGATCGCAGCAGGAATGCCCAGGGTCTGAAAGTACGGAAGCCGGGTGAAGCTCAGGCAGAAGACCGCGCCTGCGATCGTCAAACCCGAACCCAAGATGATGTGCGAGGTGCCCCGATACATCGCCTCGAATGCTGCTATCCGGTCCTGCCCGTCGTAGCGTGCTTCGTGGTAACGGCCCAGGATGAAGATCCCGTAGTCCGTGCCCGCGGCGATCACCAGCAGCGTCAACAGATTGGTCGAGTACGTCGACAGTCCGATGACTCCGGCGTTCGCCAGCACGGCCACGACGCCGCGCGCCGCGGTCAACTCGATCATCACCGTGAAGATCACGAGGATCACGGTGGTGAACCGGCGGTAGAGCGAGAACAGCATCAGCATGATCACCCCGATGGTGATCAGGGTGGTCTTCAGGGTGCCTTTCCGCCCTACCTCGAACTGATCGGTCACCAGCGGTGCCGCGCCGGTGACATAGGCCTTCACCCCCGGCGGCGGTTGCGTCTCGTCGACGATCCTGCGCACGGAGTCAACGGACGCGTTGGCCAATGACGTGCCTTGATTACCGGAGAGATACACCTGGACCAACGCCGCCTTACCGTCGGCGCTCTGGGAGCCGGCCGCCGTCAGCGGATCCCCCCAGAAGTCCTGGATGTGCTCGACGTGCTTGGTGTCGGCAGCGAGCTTTCGAACCAATCCGTCGTAGAAGTGGTGCGCGCCGGCGCCGAGCGGCTGATCGCCCTCCAGGACGATCATCGCCGCGCTGTCGGAATCGAATTCGTCGAACACCTTGCCGATGCGTTTACTGGCCTGTAGCGAGGGCGCATCCTGGGCGCTCAGCGACACATTGTGTGCTTCGGCCACTCGTTCCAACTGCGGCACGAAGACATTGGTGACGACCGCCAGCGCCAGCCAGAAGGACGCGATCAATACCGAAAAATGGCGAATCGTACGCGCGGCCCGGTCGGTTATCGTCGGGCGTTCGGCGAGGTGGTGGCTCATCCGGACTTGTCCAGCGACAAGCGGTTTCCTATCGAAAACCGCGGCATCTGTAGCCCTTTCGACGTGCGGCGACACCTTGACCGACGTTGACAGAACTCGTCGACGGAGGGCCTATATCAATCAGGTTGACGCTACGATAACGCACCGTACACCACATTGAATTGCCGAGGCCGTTGCCGGGTGCCGCCGCGATCTCGGCCAGGCCCACAGGCATCATCGAGGTAATACGCGCAACAGGCGCCTCCGGCAGGGATCGAACCTGCGACCAACCGCTTAGAAGGCGGCTGCTCTATCCGCTGAGCTACGGAGGCAAGCGAACTCACCCTAGCCGAATCGGCAGACCGATGAACGGGTCGTCCATTACTGTGGACCGGTGGTGAGACACCTTGCGAAAGACAAAGGCGGTCTGGGCGTCGCCAAGGTCCATGCCGACTTGGTGAGCAAAGGGTTCACCGTCTTGTTCCCGGCTACGGCGCCCGCGCCGTTCGACCTCGTCGCATACGACGGCGGGCAGTTTCACCGGCTTCAGGTGAGATATCGATCAGCGCGCGGGGGTGCCGTCACCGTCAAATTCCAGTCGATGTGGACCGACCGCAACGGAACTCACACGACGCCGACGGACAAGACCGCCGTCGACGCGGTGTGCATCTACTGTCCCGAGACCGACCGGTGTTACTACGTCAGGCCCGCAGAACACGGCGCGTCGGTCACGCTCCGTATTACGCCCAGCAGGAATGGCCAGCACTCGGGGGTGCTCGACGCTGCCGCGTTCGGCGAGCTCACGCGCACGACTTCGCGTTGACCGCCGCTGTAGACCGCTTCAGCACCACTACAAAAGGTCCTTCACAGGGTGTTGCGGCGGACTAGCGTGGGTAGGTGAATGTGCGAGCGGGTGGGAGGAGCAGCAACGATGGCAGGGTGGCCGCGGCCATGAGCGAAATGACTGACATGGACACGGCCGGACTTCCGGAAGAACTCAGCCCCGTCGACCAGATCCTGCACCGCGGTGAAGCCCACCCACGCACACGCTCGGGCATCATGACCGTCGAGATCCTCGACAGCACTCCGGACTGGCAGCGGCTGCGGACGCGGTTCGAGCACGCCTCGCGCAAGGTTCTGCGGCTGCGACAGAAGGTCGTGATGCCGACGTTGCCGACGGCGGCGCCGCGCTGGGTCATCGACCCCGACTTCAATCTCGACTTCCACGTCCGCCGCGTGCGAGCCGCCGAACCCGGCACCTTGCGCGAGGTGCTCGATCTGGCCGAGGTGGCGCTGCAGTCGCCACTCGACATATCGCGACCGCTGTGGACCGCGACGCTGATCGAGGGGCTTGCCGGTGGTCGCGCCGCGCTGATGGTTCATCTCAGCCACGCCGTCACCGATGGTGTCGGCGGTGTCGAGATGTTCGCCAACCTCTACGATCTCGAACGCGATCCGCAGCAGCAGGCCGCTCCACCGGTGCCGATTCCACAGGATCTGTCACCCAACGATCTGATGCGAGAAGGGTTCAACCGGCTGCCAGGAGCGATCGCGGGAGGCGTACGCAACGCGCTCGTGGGCGCCGCCCAAGCGGTCGGCAAGGTCGTCCGTGATCCGGTCGCCTCGGTCGGCAGTGCGGTGGAGTACGCGATATCGGGTGCGCGGGTGGTGGGGCCCGCCGCCGAGCCGTCGCCGGTGTTGCAGCGGCGCAGCCTGTCGTCGCGCAGCGACGCCATCGACATCGTATTCGGTGATTTGCACCGGGCCGCGAAGTCGGCCGAAGGCTCTATCAACGACGCGTACCTGGCCGGCCTCTGCGGCGCCCTTCGGCTGTACCACGAACACATGGGCGTCCCGATCGACACCCTGCCGATGGCGATACCGGTGAACATGCGCTCCGACAACGACCCGGCAGGCGGAAACCGCTTCGCCGGAGTCAATCTCGCCGCGCCGATCAGCATGGTCGATCCGGCCAAGCGGATCAGAAGCATTCGTTCGCAGATGACCCGTAAGCGCGACGAGCGTGCAGTGAACCTGGTCGGTGTGATCGCGCCGCTGGTCAGCTTGCTGCCCGACTCCGTGCTGGAGGGGATGGCCGGATCCGTCGTGAACTCCGACGTGCAGGCTAGCAATGTGCCTGTGTACGCCGGCGACACTTTCATCGCG
>JAVEES010000038.1 GCA_030840285.1 Pseudonocardiales bacterium | reverse complement strand
TCACCACGGTACTGACCAGGCCCACCGCCAGAATGCTGCCCACCAGCGGTGCGATCTCCAGGATGGCGACCAGGAAGGCCAAGGCGAACGGGTACGGCACCCGGGCGACCCACAGGAAGATCAGCGTCATCAGGCCCGAGCTGAAGGCCAGCGCCGCGGTTCCCGCCACGTAGTGCCCGATCTGGCCGACGATGTTGTCGCCGATTCGGCTCACCCGCGCGCGCCGCGAGGCGGGGGACAGGCGGTAGGCGAATCCCGTGATATCTCGCAGATACAGCAGGAAGTACAGCGTCATGACGAGCAGCGAGAAGAGTTGGAAGATCGTGGTCGCGACGGTGCTGCCCACACTGAACAGGTTGGTCGCCAGATCCTTAACGAGCTTGGAATCCTTCAGATAGGCCTGAATCGAGTTCAGCACGCCGAAGCGACGGTCCAGGTCAGCGATCCGATGGTTGTTCTGAAGCTCGCTGACGTAACCGGGCAGCTTGGCCACGAAGGTCGAGGTCTGCTCGATCAGCGGCGGGACCACCGCGAAGCCGATGCCGACACCGAGCAGCAGGCCGGCGACGAAGACCAGTGCGACGGCCGGGCCTCGGGAGAGCCCTAGGCTCTCGAGCTTGCGTACGGCGGGGTCCAGCCCAGCTGCCAGGAACAGCGATAGCGCGATCAGGATGATGGTGTCCCGGCCCTGTTCCAGTGCTCGGAACAGCAGGTAGGCCAAGCCGAAACCGATCGCAGCCGTCAGGCCGAGCTTGAACGGCGAATAGGTTGCCAGGCCTTGGGTGGCCCGGCGGGTCGCGGTACGTCGTGTCGGCTCGGCCTGTTCGATCACTGCACGGTGACGCTCTCGACGATGGCACCCAGCCTCGCGTGCAGCTCTCGCAGCTCCCGGTGGGTAGCGGCCTTCTGCTCGGCGAGTTGCGCTGCCTCTGTGCGGGCGTCGCTGACGATCTGCTGCGCGGCGAGTCTGGCCTGTTCGGCATCGGCATGGGCCTGTTCCTCCGCCGCCCGGCGCCGTGCCCGCAGGGTGATCTCGAAGTCCTCGTCCGCGACGCGGCGATGCTCGGCACTTGCTCGATCGGCCTGTTCGCGGGCCGCGGCTGCCTGGACATCGGCTCGCTCGCGCTCCGCCTTGGCAGCCGCAACCAGGGCTTGCGCCTCTGCCCGCGCCCGATCGAGTTCGGCGCTGGCCTGAACCCGTGCCTGGGCCAGCCGCTGCTCGGCCTCGGCTGAGCGCTGGGCGGCCGCCGAGGTGAGGCGCTGCAGTTCCGCTGCCGCCTCACTGCGAACCCTTTCGGCGTCCGCGCGGGCCGCCGCCAGCACTCGCTCCGCTTCCTCCTCCGCTGCCCGCCTGGTCTGGGTTGCCTCGTCGGTCGCCAGTTGGAGCATGTCTCGAATGCGGTCCGACACATTGGCTGGGCTGATCGCTTCGGAGGCCTTGGTGGCCTGCCGTTTGAGCGATTCGATATGGGCTGCGCTACTGGCCAGTTGCGCCGCACGGTCAGCGCTCGTTGCCAGGGCCGCCTCGCGAGCCGCCTGGATCTCGGCAATCTCGGCCTCGGCGCGGGCGACATAGTCATCGACCTGTCGCCGGTCATAGCCGCGCATGGCTACGTCGAAATGGGGAACGTCGTCAGCCATCAACGGCAGAAGGTCTGTGGTGTTATCTGCTGCCATGCCCCCATCGTCGCACGGCAATGTCGCCTGATGCTGCTGCTCGCGGCCATGTCCTCAGCCCCAGGTCAGCTGAGCAAGATCAAACTCCGCGGAAGCGGTTGATCGCCTGCTCGTGACGAGCCCGGAATTCGTGGTCCAGGACGCCCTGGCCCTCTTGTTCGGCCAGACACAGGACGCCCACCTTGCCCTGATGCAGGTTGCGGTGCACGTCGTAGGTGGCCTGACCCGTCTCGCTGAGGGGATAGACGTTGGACAGGGTCGGGTGAATCGCGCCCTTGGCGATCAGCCGGTTGGCTTCCCAGGATTCCCGGTAATTCGCGAAGTGCGAGCCCACGATGCGTTTGAGGCTCATCCATAGGTACCGGTTGTCGAACTCGTGCCAATATCCCGACGTCGAGGCGCACGTGACGATCGTGCCGCCCCGCCTTGCCACGTATACCGAGGCTCCGAACGTCTCGCGGCCGGGATGCTCGAAGACGATGTCGGGGTCCTCGCCACCGGTGAGGTCCCTGATCTTGGCGCCGAGCCGCTTCCACTCGCGTGGATCCTGGGTGTGCTCGTCGGACCAGAATTGATAGTTCTCAGCGGATCGGTCGATGATCAGCTCGGCCCCCATCCGCCGGCAGAGTTCGGCCTTCTCCGGGCTCGACACGATGCAGACGGGGATCGCCCCGCCGTTCAGCGCGAACTGCGTGGCGTAGCCTCCGAGCCCACCCGAGGCGCCCCAGATCAGCACGATGTCGCCCTGCTTCATGTTCGCGCCGTTGTGGCTGACGAGCTGGCGGTATGCGGTCGAGTTCACCAAGCCGGGAGCGGCGGCTTCCTCCCATGACAGGTGTTCGGGTTTGGGCATCAGCTGGTTGGACTTGACCAGTGCCAGTTCGGCCAACCCACCGAAGTTGGTCTCGAAGCCCCAGATCCGCTGCTGCGGGTCGAGCATCGTGTCGTCGTGGCCCTGCGGGTCCTCGAGCTCGACCGAGAGGCAGTGCGCCACGACCCGGTCACCGACCTGCCACTTGCTGACCCCGGCACCGACCTTCAGCACGACACCGGCGAGGTCCGAGCCGACCACGTGGTAGGGCTGATCATGCTTCTTGGCCAGCTCCGAGCTTGCGCCGTACCGCTTCAGGAAGCCGAAGGTCGAGACGGGTTCGAAGATCGAGGTCCACACGGTGTTGTAGTTGATGGCCGAGGCCATCACCGCTACCAGTGCTTCACCGGGCCCTACCTCAGGCGTCGGCACCTCTTGCACGTGCAAGGACTTGCGGGGGTCCTTCTGCTTCGTGCTCAGACCGGCGAACATCTCCGCCTCGTCGGCGCGGACGACCACTGCGCGGTAGGAGTCGGGGACGGCGACCGAGGCAAGCGCGGCGCGGTCACCGGCGCTGATCGCGGCTCGAATCAGGTCCATGGGGATGCCTCCAAGTCAGGGAAACGGGCGGGCATGCGAGGAGGTTACTGACGGGTAGCCGGTTGAGGGCCCGCGTGGTGACCGGTTCCACAGCGTTACCCGTGCGAGCCTGCCGCCGGCTCGACCAGCTCGACGAGAACGCCGCCGGCATCCTTGGGGTGGATGAAGTTCACCCTCGAATCGGCGGTGCCGCGCTTCGGCTGCTCGTACAGCAGGCGCAGCCCCTTGGCGCGCAGCTCGGCACAGGTCGCGTCGATGTCGTCGACGGTGTAAGCCAATTGCTGCAGACCTGGCCCGTTGCGGCCGATGAACTTGGCGATCGTGGACTGCTCGTTCAGCGGTGCGAGCAGCTGGATGCGGGTGCCGCCGTCACCAACTGCGAGCATCGCCTCGCGTACACCCTGCTCCTCGTTGACCTCTTCGTGGACGCTCTGGAGGCCGAAGGTGCCGGCATAGAACGCGATGGCCTCGTCCAGGTCGGGTACCGCCAGCCCGACGTGGTCGATACGCAGGATCGTCATGCGACGATCGTGGCGACTGAGAACCGTCCTGCAAAGCGGGCGTGGCGTGACTCATACTCCGACCCCGTCGCCGTGGTGTGGTTCATATCGTTGTGGCCTCTCGGACTGATCCTCGGGTGACTATCGTGGGTCGGCAGGCACCCTGCCCGGTCAGGCCATCACTGAGTGGAGGACTCATGTCAGACACCACATCGGTCATCGTCGGCGGGGCACGCACCCCGATGGGACGGCTGCTCGGTTCCCTGAAGGACTTCACGGCCCCTGCGCTGGGTGGCGTGGCCATCCGGGCGGCGCTGGAGAAGACCGGTATCGATCCGGCCCAGGTCCAGTACGTGATCATGGGACAGGTCTTGCAGGCAGGAGTCGGCCAGGGCCCCGCCCGGCAGGCGGCAGTCGAGGCGGGCATCCCGATGTCCGTGCCCGCGGTCACCCTCAACAAGCTTTGCCTGTCAGGTATCAATGCCATCACCCTCGCAGACCAGCTGATCCGGCTCGGTGAATACGACATCGTGGTGGCTGGTGGCCAGGAATCGATGACCCAGGCGCCACATCTGCTGATGGGCTCGCGGGAAGGCTTCAAATACGGGGACGTCCCGCTGCGCGACCACATGGCCTACGACGGGCTGTGGGACGCCTTCACCGACCAGGCAATGGGCGGGCTCACCGAGGACGCAAACACCGCCGACAACGAGTTCTCGCGCGAGGAACAGGACGCCTTCGCCGCGCGCAGCCATCAGCTGGCAGCTCAGGCGTGGAAGAACGGCGTGTTCGACGACGAGGTCGTCACCGTTCAGATCCCGCAGCGCAAGGGCGAGCCGGTGGAATTCCGCTACGACGAGGGCGTCCGGGGCGAGACCACCCTCAACTCACTCGGCCGGCTCCGTCCCGCATTC
>JAVEES010000035.1 GCA_030840285.1 Pseudonocardiales bacterium | reverse complement strand
GGACGACCTCGGTGGCCTCGCGGACCAGTGCGGTGTTCGGGATGGTGATGCCGGCGATTGTCTCTGTCATGAGTGTCTCCTGCTGTGGGCTGTAGTGGGCTGTAGTGGGACACCTCTAGCGTGGTCGCCAGGGGCGCTCGCCGCCCCGCCGTGACGGCCAGGCTTCGCACGGAAACGGACAGGACCAGCAGAGGAGTCGCCGGTGGCCACAGCAAGGCGCGACCGTCCGCATCGGGTGGGAATGGTGGTCTTCGACGGTGTGAAGATGCTCGATCTCGCCGGTCCCAGCGAGGTGTTCGCCGAGAGCAACCGGATCGGCGCGAACTACGAGCTGTCGGTCTGCGCGGTCGGTGGGGGAGCGGTGACGTCCTCGACCGGGATGCGGATCTCTGCCGACGCCGATGCCGCCGCTGGTGATCTCGGGTTCGACACCCTGCTGGTGATGGGCGGTGACCTGCTGCCGACCCGCCCCATCGATGCCGAGCTTCGCGACGCGGTGCGTGGCCTGGCCGATCGGTCCCGGCGGGTGTGCTCGATCTGCACCGGTGCGTTCATCCTCGCCGCGACGGGTCTGCTCGAAGGGCGGCGCGCGACGACGCACTGGCAGCACACCGCCTTGCTGGCCCGCGCCTATCCCGCGGTCGCGGTCGAGCCGGATGCGATCTTCGTCCGTGACGGCGACCTGCTCACCTCCGCGGGAGTCACCGCCGGCATCGACCTTGCGCTGGCCTTGCTGGAGGACGATCACGGCGAGGATCTCGCGCGGCAGGTAGCGCAATCACTGGTGGTCTTCCTGCAACGGCCCGGCGGGCAATCCCAGTTCTCGCCGACGCTGCAGGGACCGCGACCGCGGACGCCGCTGCTGCGTGCGGTATTCGACGCGATCGCGGCCGACCCGGCCGGCAATCACTCGATCGCAACGCTGGCCGCGCAGGCTTCGCTCAGCCCGCGCCACCTGACCCGCTTGTTTCGTGACGAGTTGGGCACCACACCGGCGAAGTACGTCGACGCTGTCCGCTTCGACAGTGCGAAGGCGTCCCTGGATGCCGGTCTCGGCGTCATCGAAGCGGCCTAGCGGGCCGGCTAAGGTAGCCCGGAGTCCTTGCGCCGAGCCTTCATCAGCCGGGTCGGCGTCTCGCCCCGGGCCTACCAGCAGCGCTTTCGCTCCGCGCAGCGGGCCGACGCCGCGGCAACGCAGGATCGAAATAACTCCGGTGGCCACGCCGTTCTTACCTAGATTGGTTGGGTAGCATGAAAACGATCCCAGCTAACTATTAGACAGGCCCGGTAACATCGCCGTAGTACCGGTTCTGTATACAAGGTACGGAGCGGCTCCCAGTGGGCATCGGCCCGCGGGCGGGGAGTGCTTCGGTAGCTGGTCAGTGTCACCGTAAATCGCTTCAACACCGAGGAGAACACCACACCCATGCGTTCTGTAACTGCCTATGCGACGACCGCCGCCAAGGCGCCGTTCGAGAAGACGACGATCCAGCGGCGCGATCTCGGCCCGCGTGACGTTCTCATCAAGATTGCCTATGCGGGTATCTGCCATTCGGATATCCACACCGCTCGCGAGGAATGGGGCGACGCGCTCTTCCCGCTGGTGCCCGGCCACGAGATCGCTGGCACCGTCGAAGAGGTCGGCTCCGAGGTCGAGAAGTACACCATCGGCGACCGCGTCGGCGTCGGCTGCATGGTCGATTCCTGCCGTGAATGTGAGAACTGCCTGGCCGGCGAGGAGCAGTACTGCCTCAAGGGCAACACCGGTACCTACAACGCCATCGGCCGCGACGGGCGGCCCACCGACGGTGGCTACAGCACCCACATCGTGGTCGATCAGGACTTCGTGCTCGGCATCCCCGAGGGCATCTCCCTGGATGTCGCCGCACCGCTGCTCTGCGCCGGGATCACCCTGTACTCGCCCCTCAAGCACTGGGGAGCAGGTCCGGGCAAGAAGGTTGCGATCGTCGGGCTCGGCGGCCTCGGCCACATGGGTGTCAAGATTGCCCACGCCCTCGGCGCCGAGGTCACCGTCCTGTCCCAGACGCTGTCCAAGCAGGAGGACGGCCTGAAGTTCGGCGCGGACCACTTCTACGCGACCAGCGACGGCCAGACCTTCGAGAAACTGGCCGGTTCCTTCGACCTCATCGTCAACACGGTGTCCTCTGACCTTCCGATGGAGAAGTACTTCTCGCTGCTCCGCCTGGACGGCACCATGGTCAACGTCGGCGCGCCGCCGGAGCCACTTTCCGTCCCTGCCTTCGCGCTCATCCCGATGCGGCGCAGCTGGGCGGGTTCCATGATCGGCGGCATCCGTCAGACCCAGGAGATGCTCGACTTCTGCGCCGAGCACGGTCTTGGTGCCGAGATCGAGGTCATCTCGGGCGAGCAGATCGACGAGGCCTACGAACGGATCGTGGCCAGTGATGTGCGGTACCGCTTCGTGATCGACACCGCCACCTTCTGATCCGAACCTGAGCTTCACCACGCAGGCAGGGCCGTTGCGCACCGCAGTGTGCGCGACGGCCCTGTCCTTCGTTCACGTGCTGGCTATCCGGGCGAGGTTCGCTATTAGTCCATGCCCGCTGCGCCAGCTTCGTCCGTGGGCACAACCTTCAGCACGCGCTGCTCGGCATGGATAGCCCTTTCGGCGTGCGGAGTGAGCCGCAGGATGTGTTGATAGCCGAACAGGGTCGGACGCGCCCGGACGAGCAGGTCATCCACTCTGCGGACGGCTCGCAGCGCCGGCGAGGTGCCCGGACCCGCGACCGTACCCAGGGGTAAGCCGGTGGACACCTCTTGCAAGATGTCGAAGGCGGCCGCCTTCACCGTCCGGCGCAGGGTTGACCGGGTGAAGAACCGCAGATGGGTGTTGTCGAGGATTCCCCTACGGTCATAGCCGAAACTGCCCGTCAGGACCCGGATGCGTGGATACCAGTGACCGAAGTTCGGGACCGATAGCAACACCTGCCCGCCGGGGCGCAGGACCTCCCGGATCTGCGCGAGGATCTCTGCCGGACGGGACAGGTGCTCGATGATGTCGCCGGCCACCACGACGTCATACCGGCCACCGATCTCGCTGGGCAGCCCTTGCTCGAGATCGGCAACGAAGAACCGGTCGGTTCTCTCACGCACGCCCGGCAGTTCGAGGTAATCCACGCCGGTCACCACATGCCCGGCTGCCCTTGCGCGCTCAGCGAAAAGCCCGCCCGAGCAACCAAGATCGAGAATCTTCGAGCGTGGCAGGGATTCCAGCATCTGCAACATCACGGCGTGAGATGAGCCGTCGCCTTCTTTGAACTCATATTCCGGCTCGGGCCTCACCCATTCCTGGGTGCCGAATCCCTTGGTGGCCAGCTTGAACTCGACGACGTCGCGGACCACGTCGCGCGCGTACCGCAACCCATTGACGTAGCAGATTTCCGAGCCGTAGTAGGTAGGAATCGGAATCTCGACGATCCGTCCGCCTAGGTGGACGATCTGCGCGATGATCTGGGTGTCGAAGTCGAAGCCGTCGCTGTTGGCCTCGAATGGGATCTGCGCCAGAACCTTGGTGTCATAGGCGCGATAGCCCGAATGGAACTCGGTGAGCCGGGTGTCCAGCATCTTGTTCTCAAAGCGCGTCAGCAGCCGGTTGCCGAGCCGCTTGTACAGGGGCATGCCACCTGCCTTCGCCGCTCCCTTGTCCATCATCCGGGAGCCGAACACCGCCGCGGGCGCATCCTCATCGAATGGGGCAACCATGTCGGGCAGGCATTCCGGGGCGTACTGGCCATCGCCGTGCAGCAGGACGACTACGTCCAGGCCGTGATCGATCGCCAGCCGATAGGCGGCCTTCTGGGCGCCGCCGTAGCCGAGGTTCTTGGTGTGCCGCACAACGGTGGTTCTGGTGTGGTGCGCGGCCTGGTCGCCCCACCGCCTGGCCTCGTCGAACGTGGCGTCGTCGCTGGCATCGTCGGAGATGATGATCTCAGCGATTTTCGGCAGTACCTGAGCGGGTATGCGGTTCAGCGTTTGCACCAGAGTCGTTGCGGCGTTGTACGCCACCACGACGATGCCGATCTTGGAAGGCATGGCCCTGGGCACGGACATCAACTCACCCTTCTGCGCGAGGCTGCGTTGCACGGCTACGTTGCAAGGCTGCGTGGTTTCCGACGCGGCCTGGCATCAACGCTAGCCGACGCGGCATTTGCGCTGCAGCGCTCGGGACCACCACGATGTCGTAGTGCCGCTGCCTCAACGTCAAGACGAATCATCCGTGCTGAGAATGGCGAGAAAGTGGCCGGCTCGGCTGGATCTGGGTCTGCTAGCGGTCGGCGCGTGGGCCTGCGTCTCGCTCGGAGCGGCCGTCAGGCACGGGACGTACACCCCCGTTGCGTGCGTGCTGGTAACCGCCGGCGTGCTGCTGCTCACGGTGATCGCGCTGGTCCTGGCAGGCCACGAGGTCCGTCCACCGAGCAGGTTCAGCCTGCTGCTGGCCTGCGCGATTGCCCTTGCCTCTACGGCACTGTCGCCGGCCGTACGAGATGCCCACGGCACCTCTCAGACCATCTCACACCTCGTCTTGACGGTCGGCGCGGTCGTCCTGCTGGCGATGGCCGGCACGAAGAGGTACACGCCGCAGCTGCACATCCTGCTCGTCGTGCTCGCCGTTGCGGCAGGGATCTTCGGCATCCGGGCCTACCCGCACCCGGGCATCGACGACTGGAACATCCTGCAGGGATCCGCGCGCGCTGTTCTGCACTTTCAGAACAGCTATGGCGCTGCGTGGCCCGGCGCCAAGGGGCACCTGCTGCCCTACCTACCTGCCTCGGCGGTGTTGCTCACGCCGTTCTGGGTCGTGTTCTCCGACGTCCGCTTCGGCCTGCTGGCCGCCCTAGTGCTGGCCTCACTGGTCATATCGCGGCTGCAGCGCGCCCCCCGGTCGCACACGCTGCTGGTGCTTTCGGGCCTGGTTCTGTTCTATCCCTGGGTGATGTACGGCATCGAGGATTCCTGGCCCGAACCGTTGATGCTCGCCCTGATCGCGTCGATGGTGCTGGCTATCCACCGGGGCCGTCCGGGGCTGGCCGTGGTCTGTTTTGCCCTCGCGCTACTGACGAAGCAGCATGTGGCGTTATTGGTGCCCTTCGCGGCGGTGTGGCCCGCCTTCGGCTGGCGGCGGGCCCTGGCATCGGTGCTGGCCGCGGCGATCGCGCTGGTTCCGTGGGTTGCCACGGCGCCCCACATGTTCTGGCAAGGCGCCGTTGTCTACAACCTGACGCTGCCGCCGCGGGCTGATTCGCTGTCGTTGTTCACCGCCGCATCGCGCGCGGGCCACTCGCCCTCGTTCGCGATCGTCCCGATCGGGACCCTTGTCGTACTGGTCCTCGGCCTGTGGAAGCTACCTCGCACGGCCTCCGGATTCGTTTTCGGTTCGGCCTGGATCCTGGCTGTCTTCAACCTGCTCAACAAGCAATCCTTCTTCAACGAGTGGTCCCTCGTCGTCGGCCTGATCGTGCTCGGCATGGCGACGATGACCGTTGCTGACCACCCGCGAACCGCGGCAGGGTCAGCGTTGGGCACGCACGCCGTCGAGCACCAGATTGAGTAGCCGCTCGTTGCCGGCCAGCGTGGAGTTGCTAGCCATGCACATGCCGCCGACGAGTTGCATCAGATCGCGACCGTCGATGTCATTCCGGGCGACGCCGGCCTGCTGTGCCCGGCTCAGGACGGTGCCGGCCGCCGCGGCGATCTTCTCTCGTGATGAGAGCGCCAGATCGGGGCTCTTCTCGAACGCCTCGTGCAATTCGTTGAGGAAAACCCGCTTGGCCTGGGCGTAGCGGACGAAGCCGGACAGCCACTCGATCAACGCGTCCCAGGGGCTCAGTTCCTCGGCCACGGTGTCCGCCAGCGCGACGAGGCCCTGGACGTCGTCGCGGTACACCGCCTCGACGAGATCGATTCTGCGCGGAAAGTGCCGGTAGAGGGTGCCGACACCGACGTCGGCGGCCTTGGCGATCTCTTCCATGGACGCTTCGCTGCCGCGCTGGCTGAGCACCACGCGCGCCGCGTTGACGAGGCGGTCGTAGTTGCGCCGCGCATCCGCTCGCATCGGCCGGTGCGCGTGCGCAGCCTCGTCCGGAGCCTGAGCTGGCCCCGTCGCTGCCGTTACCGGACGCATGCCTTGATTATTCCCTTCGTCGACGTGTTGTAACCGACCAACAAATCATTTGCTAACCGGAAGGAGCCTCCGTATCGTAATCGGAGGACGCTTCCGTTTCCCATCGTAACTCCCGAGAGGCAGACCGCCAGATGTCCTCTGACACACTCCTAGCTCCACCGGCCGCACCGGCCCGGCAGCGACGGATCGGCCGCGCCAGTCTGGTGCTCGGCGTGATCCTGACCAGCCAGCTGATGGTCGTCCTGGATGCGACCATCGTCAACGTTGCGCTGCCTGACATGCAGACCGCCCTGAACTTCTCTGATACCGAGCTGTCCTGGGTACTCAATGCCTACACCCTGACCTTTGGTGGGCTGCTGCTGCTCGGGGCGCGGGCCGGTGACCTGCTCGGCCGGCGAAGCACGTTCCTGACCGGCATCGCCATCTTCACCCTTGCCTCGCTGGTCGGCGGCTTCGCCACGACCGGCTGGTTCCTGCTCGCTGCCCGCGCGCTGCAAGGCGTCGGCGGCGCACTGGCCGCACCGTCCTCGCTCGCACTGCTGGCGACGATGTTTCCCGAGGGCCGCGAACGACTGCGCGCGATTGCACTGTTCACCGCCGTCTCGATCGGTGGCGGCGCGATCGGGCTGATCTCTGGCGGCATGCTCACCGAATGGGCGTCCTGGCGCTGGGTGTTGTTCGTGAACGTGCCGATCGGGGCGGCGGTCTTCGCCATCGGCTTCTGGGTGCTGCCCGAGACGCATCGCAAGCACGGGCGCTTCGACCTGATGGGTGCGCTCACCTCGACCCTCGGTATGGGCTCGCTGGTGTACGGCTTCGTACGGGCCGCCTCGGACGGTTGGAGCGATCGCTTGACCGTGGGCGCCTTCGTCGCGGGCGTTGTCCTGCTGGTCGCTTTCGTGCTCACCGAATTACGTGCCGAGGAGCCCATCACTCCGCTGCGCCTGTTGACCAACCCCAGCCGGACGGGCGCCAATGTGGCCCGTGGCCTGCTGTTCGCCGGCATGTTCGGGATGTTCTTCTTCCTCACCCAGTTCCTGCAGGACGTCCTCGGTTACAGCCCGCTGCAGACCGGCTTCGCGTTCCTTCCGATTCCGCTGACCGTTTTCGCATCGTCGCAGCTGGCCAGCCGCGTATTGGTGCATCGGCTCAATGGCAAGTTCCTGATGCTTCTCGGGGTGGGTCTGTCGACCCTGGGGCTGTTGCTGTCCAGCCAGCTGAGTGCGAGCTCGTCCTACTGGACCATCCTCGCCTGCCTGCTGCTGTTCGGCACCGGAAACGGGTTGTCCTTCGTAACGCTGACGACGGCCGCGCTGGCCGGCGTGGCGCCCGAGGATGCTGGGGCGGCATCGGGCCTGGTCAATGTGATGCAGCAACTTGGCGGCACTCTCGGCGTTGCCGTGCTGGTCACCGTGTTCGGCTCGGCAACCAAGCACGCCGCGGCACATCCGATACCGGGCGCTAGCGCCGCAGCCCAAGCGGGCCACGTGTTCGTCTACGGTGCGGACCGCGCGTTCGTTGCCTCGACCCTGTTCCTGGTCGCAGCTATCGCACTCGTCGCGGTGGCGGTGCGGGCGCCACGCGACGCCGCTGCGGCCTAGAGCCGGGAAGCGTCAGGGGCGGCCTCGCGGCCTAGCGGCCTCTAAGGGGCGGCCTCAGGGGGCGAGCATGACTCCGCGGCACTCCTCGGTGCCGCAGGCGCAGGCGTAGAGCGCGCGCTCAGCGGGGTCGTCCGGGTCGTCGATGATCAGGTTGTAGTCGATCGTCAGTTCGTCACCGGCGTGGACGGGTTTGATGGTGTGAACCTCGATGCGCGCGCCGTCATTGGTGGCCTCACAGTTGGGATCGCAGCTGTGATTGATCCAGCGTGCCGCGTTTCCACCCGACCCACCGTCGATCACGGTGCCATCGCCGAGATCGAAGTAGAAGGTGTGGCCGGCGACGCCCTTGGCTGCGTAGTCGGTGCACGCTTGCGCCCAGGTGATCCGCTTGCCCTGGTAGTCGAACAGCGTCTGACCGGCGTCGAGTTCTACGTTGGCGAAAGCGCCGCGTCCGTGTACGGGGGATCGTCGGACCGTGACTACACCCGAAGCCATATGGGGATCATGTCACGTCGTGACCGTGCTGACCGATCGGCGTAGAGGTAAGGACCGAGCCAGGGGCAGGTGCTACTCGGTTTCCCGTCTGACGCTCATGCTCTGCGGGGCTGTGCTACTGGACGGCGCACACGACACGGATCTCAGCCCGGTGTAGGACAGGTAGTCGGTGCTGACGCCGAAGATGACACCGAGTGCGGCGACCACTCCTGCGATCACCGCACGACCGAGCGGTCCCTTGCTGCGCGGGGCGTTCGGCGATCGAGCCATAACTCACCGTGCGACCGCCAGCTGTGGCTCGGCTGGAGTCCTCCTGTGCACTCGGTGGGTACTTTCTCGACTCATGATCAACTCGCGTTTTGCGCTGCCGTAGCAGCCACAAACGCGAGTTGATCACTGAGTTCGCTCCGTGGTTTGGGGCGGCGCGATCAGCGTGCGAGCATCGTGAGCGCGAAGATCACTGCGGCTGCGGCGGCGACTGCGGCAGCCACGCGATACGGCTCCCGCGCTCGGAATGCCCGGACGCAGAACAGGATCGGCAGGACCCCGATGACGACGATATGCACCCCGATGGCGAGGATCGCATAGAGGATCGCCACCGCGACGGTGATCGCGCTGTAGCGATTCTGCTGCAGGATGGTGCCGGGCTGCTGGCCTGCTGGTGCACCGTAGTTCGGGGCGTATCCGGCCTGCGGGGCGGTGTAGTACTGCGGCAGGGGCGGAGCGCCGGGGTAGCTCTGAGGCGTCTGCCCAACTGCGCCGGCCCAGCCCTGAGTGGCGCCAGGGTCGCCCTGAGCGGTGCCGAAACTCGTCGGTGCCGGTGCGTAGCCGAACTGTTCGGGCTGACTCGGCTTAACGTGGTTCGTCCACTGCTGGCCGTCCCACCAGCGCAGCGCCGGCCCTCCAGCCGGATCTGAGTACCAACCCGCAACGATCTCTGCCACCCGCACTCCTCTGTTCGTGTACCCGATCCTGATGCTTCAATCCGGGCCCGGTGAGATAGCCAGGGCTCGCTCTTGTCATCGCCACTCTGCGGGAGAACCTTAGCCAAGCCCCGACCGTCCGGCCGCTCGAACCGGTGATCAACTCGCGTCTGCGGCTGCTATGGCAACCAAAAACGCGAGATGATCACCGGTGGACGGCGGGATGATCACCAGTGGACGGCGAGATGATCACCGGTGGACGGCGGGATGATCACCGGGTGGACGGCGCCAGGGCGGGGATGGACGCCGTGCGCTCAGGCCGGTAACGAGGACGAGACCAGCTGCCGGACGGAGGCCCCATCGTCGAGTTCCAGGGCGGCGAGCGCGAGCGAGGTGCACCGCGCCAGATCAAGTCCACGCACCCTAGCTTTGACGGTCGGCACCGCGCGGGGGGAGACGCTGAGTTCGCGCACTCCAAGGCCGAGTAGTACGGGGATCGCTAGCTGATCGGCCGCGGCCTCGCCGCACACCGCGACCGGCACCGCGCTCCCGACCGGCACCGTGCTCCCGACCGGCACCGTGCTCCCGACCGGCACCGTGCTCGCGACCGGCACGGTGCTTGCGGCCGCCTGGCAGACGTGGCGGATCAACTGCAGCACACCGGGGTCCAGGGCATCGGAAAGCCCGGCAACGGCAGCGTTTCCTCGCTCGGCAGCGAGCGTGTACTGAGTTAGATCGTTGGTTCCAATGCTGATGAAATCAAGCTCCGGAAGGAATGTCGCGATTTTGAGTGCGGCGGCCGGCACCTCGACCATCATGCCGACTCGCAATCCTTCGGGCAGGCCGCCGGGTCCGGCCGCTTCGATCAGCAACCTACGGGCCTCTCGCAGCTCGCCGACAGTACTGAGCATCGGGAACATCACGCTGGTCGGGCCCTTCCGGGCTGCCTGGCAGATTGCTACCAGCTGATCGAGCAGCAGCTCTGGACGGTCGAGCTGGAGCCGGATGCCGCGCTGCCCGAGGAAGGGGTTTTCCTCGACTGGCATGGGCAGGTACGTCAGGGGCTTGTCACCACCGACGTCAAGCGTGCGCAGTGTGCTGCGCCGGCCGCCCAGAGCATCGGCAATACCGACGTATTCGGCAACCTGCTCCTGGATATCCGGCGCTCTATCGCGATTGAGAAAGAGGAATTCGGTGCGGACCAGCCCGGCGCCGTCCGCGCCGCAAGCCGCGGCCTCATGAGCGTCGCCGAACGAGCCGACATTGGCTGCCACCTCGATATGGGTTCCGTCCAGGGTTAGCGCAGGTTCGCCCGCGACCGCCCGCTGCTCGGTCTCGTGTTGCGCGAGTTCGGCGGCTCGCTGCTGAAAGCGAGTGAGGGTCGCCGCCGGTGGGTCGATGACGAGCTCGCCGGTGCTGCCGTCGATGACGATCGACGTGCCCTCCGCCAGCCGAAGCACACCAGCACCCGCGGCGACCAGCGCTGGGATACCGCGCGAGCGGGCGAGGATGGCCGCGTGCGAGCTGGGGCTTCCATAGGCGAGGACGATTCCGTGCACCGTGTCGCGGTCGAGTTCGGCGGCCTGGGCCGGCGTGAGTTCGTTGGCGACGAGAATTCCGGAGCCGGTCATCGTCGCGGATGGCGCACCGCTCAGCGCTGCCAGCATCTGGGCGCCGACGGCACGTACATCTTCGGCGCGGGCACGCAGGTAGGGATCGGGCAGATCAGACCACTGCTTCTCCACGACCGCCAGGGCAGCCGCCCATGCGGTGGCGGCGGCAGCCCCGGCGTTGACCCGCTGCCTGACGTCGGCGAGCACCTCGGCGTCACCGAGCAGCATCAGGTGGGCGTCGAAGATGCGGGCTTCCTGCGGCCCCACCTCCCGGGCGGCGACGGACCGGATCCGCTCGATCTCGCGGCGGACGTCAGCCATCGCCTCGACCACCCGGCGCCATTCGGTCACCGGATCGCCGGTAGGAGCTGCGCGGTCTGCTGCGGGGCTGGCGAAGGACAGTTTGCGGACCCGGCCGATCGCGATGCCGGGCGAGGCGGGCAGCGGCCCGGTGTGGCTGGCAACAAGGGGGGAGGGCGCACCGTCCAGAGGCTCGTCGAAGTGCCTGTCGGCCAGTGCCAGCAGGTGGTCGATCGCCTCGCTGGCCTGCGGGCCTGATGCGAGGATCTCAACCTCGTGACCGCGAAGCGCGGCCAGCGTGGCGACCCGACTGAGGCTCGCGGCGGGAACCGGGCCGGCCCCGGACGTCACGTTGCGAAGCCGTACCTGGGCGTCCAAGCCGCGCACCTCGCCGACGAGCCGCGCGGCTGGCCGGGCGTGCAGCCCGTGCGCGTTGGCCACCGTGAACGTGGCTAGCAGCTCGGCGTCCGGCCCGGCGTAGTTAGGCGAAGCGGAGGACGTGTCGGCTGGACCGCTCAAGTGCGCCGCCTTGCCCATGAGCGCGTTGTGCGCCTCTGCCGCGACTTCCTTTCGACCGGCACCGCCAGCAGCGGCAACCGCTGCCACGACGAGTCCCTCGACAAGGGGTGCGGCGGACAATACGACGCGGTCACGGACGTCAGGGTCCTCGAGCAGGTCAAGGGCCAGTTCAGCGCTGAGGACCGCACTGCCGAGGTCCATCAGCACGACGACCCCGGCAGGGCTGTCCACCTCGTCGATGGCCTGCTTGATCCGCACGGCGTCGGTGCCCAGCGTCACCTCATCCAGCCCAGCGGCCACGGCCATCCGCACCGGCCGGTCATGCACCATCTCTGATGCCAGTGCCACGGCGGCTCTGGCGAGTGCCCAGCTGTGTGAGACGACGACGAGGCCGACGAGGGAACCCGCCGAATCGTCCCGCGATGTCGCCATGAGCCCTCCCTCCCTGTCATTCGCCGAATGGATCACCCTGCGTCTGGGTGCCGCAACGCGTTGTCCCGCCGTGATTTCAGGCAGGCGCTGGGGTCGCCGCCGCTATCAGTAGCGCGATGCTGGTGGCCCCGGGATCTTGATGTCCGACGCTGCGCTCGCCGAGGTAACTGGCTCGGCCCTTGCGCGCCAGCATCGGCGTGGTGGCGTCGCGACCGTTCTCGGCAGCCGCCAGGGCGGCCCTCAACGCATCAGCGGTGTGAGCCCCGTCGGTCGCGGCTGTCTCCAACGCCTGTACGGCCGGAGCGAGCGCGTCGTAGATGGTCTTGTCGCCGGCTTCTGCCTTGCCACGGGCGACTATTCCGTCCAGGCCGGCGTGAAGTGCTGTGGCAAGCTGGCTCAGCGAGACCTCCGAGGTGTCACCGAGCGCCGCGCCGATCCTGAGGAAAAGCGTGCCGAACAGCGGCCCGCTGGCGCCGCCTACGGTCGAGATCAAGGTCATGCCGACCTTGTTGAACAGGGCCGAGGCGGTCGACGGCCTGGTGTCGTCCAGCGCCTGGACCGCTGCCCGCATTCCACGGTCCATGTTCTCGCCATGATCACCGTCGCCGATGGCAGCGTCGAGATCGGTGAGCGCTTCCTTGTTCTCGGCGACCAGTCGGGCAAAGGTCCGCATCCACTCATCCAGCGCTGCCGTCGACACGGTGTCGTTCATCGATCAGACGCCCCATCTCAATGCCGGAGTGTTCACCGGAGCGTCCCACAGTGAGAGCAGTTCGTCGTCCACCTTCAACAACGTCACGGAGCTGCCCGCCATGTCCAGCGAGGTGATGTAGGGACCGACGAGCGAGCGCGCCACCTGCACCCCGTGAGCGTTCAGGATCCGGTTTACCTCGTGATACATGACGTAAAGCTCGATGAGCGGCGTGCCGCCCAGGCCGTTGACGAAGCAGATGACAGTGTCGCCGCCGGCGAAGGGCAGGTCGGCGAGGATCGGCTCCACCAGCAGCTCTGCGATCTCGCCGGCGGTGGCCAGCGGCAGTCGCCGGCGTCCGGGCTCGCCGTGGATGCCCACGCCGAGTTCCATCTCGTCCTCGCCGAGCTCGAAGGTCGGTTTGCCTGCCGCCGGAACGGTGCATGAGGTAAGCGCTACTCCCATGCTGCGGCCGTCCGCGTTCACCTTGCGGGCGATGTCGGCCACCTGCTCCAGCGAGCGGCCCTGCTCGGCCGCGGCACCGGCGATCTTTTCCAGCAGCACGGTGACCCCGACGCCGCGGCGTCCGGCGGTCCAGGTGCTGTCCTGGACAGCGACGTCGTCGTTGGTGATCACCGACAGGACCTTCGCGCCGCCCTCCGCCTCGGCCAGCTCGGCGGCCATCTCGAAGTTCATGACGTCACCGGTGTAGTTCTTGACCACGTGCAGGACGCCGGCGCCGCCGTCGACCAGCTTGGTGGCAGCGAGCATCTGGTCGGGCACCGGTGAGGTGAAGACCTCGCCGGCACAGGCCGCGTCGAGCATGCCCAACCCCACGAACCCGCCGTGCAACGGCTCGTGCCCGGAGCCACCACCGGAGATGATCCCGACCTTTCCGCGACGCGGGCCGTCCCCTCGATAGACGATCTTGTGCTCGTGATCCACCCTGAGGTGCGGGTGGGCGGCCTCGATCCCCAGCAGGGCCTCGGCGACGACGTTCTGCGGGTCGTTGATGAGCTTCTTCATGACTGTCTCCTAGTCGGATCGAGGGGGATCAGGCCGAGACGCGCTCTGGTAACGATGGTGCCGGGTCGGCGAGGTCGATGCCAGGGCCAGCGAGGACTCCGTCGGCCGGCGTGCGCGACAGCACGCCGTACAGGAGCGCTGCCGCGACTCCGGCGAGCAGTTCAGCGATCACGTAGACCGGGAGCTGGCCCCATTTCACCGAGCCGCCGGCAAGCTGCTGGACGAGCATCGGCCCTGCCACCCGGGCGGGGTTGATAGCCGCGGCCGTGGCCGGAGCGACGACGATGATCACGGCGAAGACGGCGAAGCCGATGGCGACACCCGCGAAACCAGCGGCCGCCTTGCGGTGAATGACGCCGAAGATGACGAACACCAGGATGAAGGTGCCGATGAACTCGGCGGTGAATGCCTGCGCCCAGCTGATATTGGCGTAGGACGCGATGCCGAGCCCCAGATGGCTGGCCTTCATTCCGAGCACGCCGATGATCGCGACCGCGCCGATGCTCGCGCCCACAACCTGGGCGCCCAGGTAGCCGGGAACCTGCCGCCATGGAAACTTGCCGGACGCCGCGAGCCCGAGCGTGACGGCCGGGTTGATGTGATTGCCGCTGATATGTCCGAGCGCGTAGACCGTTGCCACCACCACCAGGGCGAACGCGAAGGAGATCATGCCGAGGTCGGCCATCGTGAACGGCGCGTCGCCGTTGATCATGAGAGTGGCCGGTACCGATCCCACGCCGATGAAGACCAGAAATGCCGTCCCGATCACCTCGGCCACCAACCGCTGTACCAGTGAAGCCTCATCCAGCATGGCCCCTACCTCCTCGTCCCTAGCTCGAAGGTCATTCGATAATGTCGAATGTGTGTCGGGAAACATACGCTCATGATTCACTGTGACGCAAGACATCTTCGAAATCGCTCCGAATCATCTTGGTAACGAAAAGGCAGGGCTCGTGATCCAGTCAGTCGACCGCGCCATCCGCGTCCTCACGGCGTTGCAGGGGGCCCGGCGCATGACGCTCTCAGAGCTCGCCGGCCGCCTGGAGCTGCCGCCGTCCACGGTTCACGGCATCGTGCGAACCCTTGTCGGACACGGCATGGTGGTCCAGGAGCACGGTTCGGGCCGTTACCAACTCGGTCCGGCGGTGCTTCGGCTGGGAAACGTCTACCTCGACACCCTCGAGCTGAGGTCCAAGGCCATCCCGTGGGCTGAGGATCTCGCCCGCCGGACGGGCTGCTCGGTGCGCACCGGGGTGTTGCTGCTGGACGATGTTGTGATCATCCACCACGAACCGAGACCTGACGGAAGCCGGCAGATGCCCGAGGTCGGCATCGTGATCCCTGCGCACGCCAGCGCGCTGGGCAAAGCCATCCTGGCCTTCGACCACGACGCCGCGTCCCGGCTGGTCTCGGCAGCGCCGTTGCGCAGCATGACCGGTGAAACGATCACCTCGCCGATCGATCTGAAACAGCAGCTTGCGGATATCGGCGCGACCGGCCTGGCAAGTGAGCAGGATGAAGCCGTGCTCGGTGAGTGCGCCCTCGCCGGGCCGGTCTTCGACTCGTCCGGCACGGCTGTGGGCGCGATCGGATTGGTCATACCGTCCGCGAACTGGCCGGCCGACACAGTCACCCGGGACGCCACCCGCGAGGCCGCCCGAGCGATCTCACGTGAACTGGGTGCCACAACCTGGCCTGCCCGCATCTGAGATTGCGTGATCATCCGCTCGAGATTTCCTTGATCAACTCGCGTCTGGTGTAGCTATGGCAGCATCAGACGCGACTTGATCACGGGGACGAGCTGGAGGAAAAGTGCCGCTAGCCTGGCTGCCCTACGCCACGGTCGAGGAGGCCGACGAGCGCCTCGGAGGGATCCCGGACGGGCTCGACGTCGACCTCTTTCGAGCAGACGGCGATGAACTTCCACCCACAGTCGGCGAGGTTTCCTTCTACGTCCTGCCGTACATGAGGGGCGCCGCGGTGCTCCAGCGAGCGGGGGAGATGACGCAGCTGCGGGTGGTGCAGACCCTCACCGCGGGCTACGAGGAGTTCCTGCCGCACGTGCCTGCCGGGGTGAGCCTGTGCAACGCCGCCGGTGTGCACGATGCCAGCACGGCAGAACTAGCCATCGCTCTCGCACTGGCCAGCGGTCGCGGCTTGGACGGCTACGCACGGGATCAGCCGGCCGGCGGCTGGCGCCCCACCTTCGGTCGATCACTGGCCGACCGGCGGGTGCTGATCATCGGGTACGGAAACATCGGCCGGGCGATCGAGCGGCGACTTCAGGGTTTCGAGGTCGCGTCCATTACCCGGGTGGCCAGCACCGCGCGCCAAGGGCCGCCCCGGGTCCACGCCGTCGACGAGCTGCACGACCTGCTCCCGCAGGCGGACGTCGTCATCCTGATCGCTCCCCATACGCCCGAGACCGAGGGCCTCATCTCACGCGAGGAGCTGAGGCTGCTGCCTGACAACGCGCTGCTGGTCAACGTCGCGCGCGGCAAGCTCGTCGACACGGACGCGTTGGTCGCGGAGCTGTCCACCGGTCGGATCAGGGCCGCAATGGACGTCATGGATCCCGAACCGCTGCCGGACGGTCACCCGCTGCGGGCCTTGCCCAACGCGCTGATCACGCCACACATCGGCGGCATGAGCTCAGCATTCTTTCCGCGTGCCGATCGGCTGATCGCAGCTCAACTGCGGCGGTTCATGACCGGCGAACCGTTGGAGAACGTTGTTTCCGGTGGCTCCTGAGGTAGGCGTCACGAGCTGCCGGCCGCTCATGCGGTAGGCGTCAGGAGTTGTCGTGCCCTGAGGTGATCCGGTCGATCTCGGCCTGATCTTCAGCGGTCGGCCGCCACTGGCCGGCCTTGACGTTGGCCGCGACCTGCTCCGGGCTGGTCGCACCGGCGATGACCGAGCTGACGGTTGGCCGTGCTGCCAGACCACCGATGGCAACGTCCAGAAGGGTTATCGAGCGTTCGGCGGCGAAGGCTTCGAGCTTCTCCAGGATGTCGAAGGTCTCGTCGGTGAGCACCGATTCGCGCTTCCACGCATGGATCCGACTGCCTTGTGGGGCGGCCTGGCCGCGGCGGTACTTGCCGGTAAGCAGGCCGCTTGCGAGTGGGAAGAACGGCAGCAGGCCGATACCGTACTTGTCCAGGGCAGGGACGAGGTCGGTCTCGATTCCGCGCTCGAGCAGGCTGTACTCGTTCTGAGCGCTGATGAAGCGCTCGAGGTTGCGGGTGCGAGCGACCCATTCGGCATCCGCGGTCTGCCAGCCGCTGAAGTTCGAGTGACCGAGGTAGCGGACCTTGCCCTCATGCACGAGATCATCCAGCGCTGACAGCGTTTCCTCGATCGGCGTGGCGGGGTCGGGGCGGTGCATCTGATACAGATCGATCCAGTCGGTTCGCAGCCTGCGTAGCGAATTCTCGACCGCACGGCGGATGTAGCGCCGTGATCCGCGCGCGCCCCAGTCCACGCCGTTGTCCTGACCGAGCCGGCGGACATCGCTGCCGAACTTCGTCGCGATGAGGACGTCGTCCCGCTTACCCTGCAAGATCTCGCCGAGGCGCTGCTCGGAATCGCCGTAGGAATCAGCGGTGTCGAACAGGTTGATGCCGTGGTCCAGCGCGGCGTGCACCACGGCTCGGCTCTGCTCGAGGTCGAGCTTCATTCCGAAGTTGTTCGTACCGAGGCCGACAACAGACACGGCCAGGCCTGAGCTGCCGAGGCGGCGTAGCGGGGAAGAATCAATCATGTAGATGCACAGTAGTCGCGGCTGCTGTGCCCGAACTGGGCGAGGGTATGTCTTAATGAGCACTGTGGCACGGCGTGCTGCCCGGCCGGCGCGAGAAGCAATTTCGACCCTGTCCGTGCAATGCGCTTGAAGAGGACGGCACGTCAGCTTCATCCTGTGGCAGTAGCACCGATACAAAGCCGCTAACACAACATCACCGAGAGAACGCCGCCGAAAGAGGAGGACGAACCCCGTGCCCGACAGCGCAACGCCATTCAGCCTCGGACGTATCACATCCGAGGAGATTGCCAGCCAGCCGGACTGCTGGCTGCGGGCCCAAGATCACGCGGGATCCTCGCCAGCGGGACTGCCCGCGTCCGGTGAGCGCGTTCTGGTGCTCGGCTGCGGCACGTCCTACTACGTCGCCGCCGCCTATGCCTGGCTTCGCGAACAGGGCGGTCATGGCGTCACCGATGCCCTGGTCGCCTCCGAGCTGCCCTCGGTGTTGCGTGAGTACGACCGGGTGGTGGCGATCAGCCGATCGGGTACCACGACGGAGGTCAGCCAGGCACTGACGATGCTGCCCGCCGCTATGCCCATCACCGCCATCCTCGGCGAAGTCGGCACGCCGGTCGGTGAAGCGGCCACGGAGATCATCGATCTGTCCTACGCCGACGAGCAAAGCGTGGTGCAGACCCGGTTTCCCACGACGCTGCTGACGTTATTGCGTGCCCACCTTGGTGAGGACCGCTCGGTCCTTGCCCGGCTGATCGAGCAGGCTCGGACCGTCATCGCGGCGCCCGCCTCGGTGCCGACGCCTCGCCAACTCGTCGTGCTGGGAACCGGGTGGGCAGCACCGCTCGCTCAAGAGGCGGCATTGAAGTGTCGTGAATCAGCCGGCATGTGGGCAGAGGCCTATCCGACCGGGGAATACCGGCACGGCCCCATCAGTGTCGCCGGACCGGGAACGCTGGTGTGGGCACTCACGCCGTTGACGCAGGTCCAAACTGAGGCGATCCAGGCGACCGGCGCGACGGTGCGTCAGGGTTCGCTGGATCCGCAGGCCGAACTCGTCGCGCTGCAGAAGCATGCCGTGGCGTGGGCGGCGGCGACGGGCAGGGACGCCGACGTGCCCGCTCACCTGACCCGCTCCGTCGTGATCCTGTGAGGCAGCTGGTCGAGTCGGCCATCACCGTGACAGCGCTTTGTGAGTGCTGAATCGGCGATGATCCTTGCCGTCTGCATGAACCCTGCCATCGACCTGACGTATTCGGTCGGGTCGCTCAGGCCGGGCACCACGCACGCCGTCACGCGCGTGCATCGTCGGGCTGGTGGCAAGGCAGTCAATACCGCACGCGTGCTCGCCCAATTGGGCGAGCCGGTCACGCTGTGCGGGTTCGCCGGTGGCAACCACGGAATCCGTTTGCGGGACGGGTTGAACGACACCGGCGTGACCGACGCGCTATCCACGATTGCGAATGAAACGCGGCAGTCCGTCGCCGTCGTCGACGCAGGCGAGGCGACGGTGTTCAACGAGCCGGGACCGACGGTCAGTGCGGGGGAGTGGGCTTCGCTGCTGGCTGCGGTGGACGATCGGATCGACGGCTGTGCGGCGATAGTGATGTCGGGCAGTGTCCCGCCCGGGGCGCCGTCGGACGCCTACGCGCAGCTGGTCGGGCTCGCGCAGCGTCATGACGTGCCCTCCGTCGTGGACGCGAGCGGTGAGCAGCTTCGAAGCGCGCTTGCGGCGGGTCCGACGGTGGTGGCACCCAACCGCGAGGAACTGGCGCAGGCCCTCGGATTGCCGGTCGGAGATAGTCGAGAACTCGTCAGCGCAACCGCCGAGCTGAGCCGTCGAGCCGGAGCTGCGGCGATTGTCTCAGCGGGCCGGGACGGGCTGGTGGCCGTGGCAGGAGAGCATTGCTGGGTAGCCCGGCCGCCGCGCTTGGTGGCCGGCAACCCGACGGGCGCCGGTGACGCGCTGACCGCCGGTATCGTTCGCGGCGTGGCCCAGCGGGCTGCCTGGCCCCTCGTGCTGGCCGACGCGCTGGCCCTAGCGGTCGCAGCGGTCGCTGTGCCGATCGCCGGCCACGTCGACCTGGACCTGTATCGCGAGCTGTTGGAGCACTCTGTCCTGGAGGAGATCTACTGATGGCCGTGGCACTGACATCGAGCCTGATCGAGGACGCGCGGTTGACCGGACGGGCGGTGGGTGCGTTCAACGTGATCACCCTCGAGCACATCGAAGCTGTCGTCTTGGGCGCTGAGCGAGCCGGACTGCCGGTCATCATCCAGATCAGTGAGAACGCGGTTGCGTTCCACTCGGGGCAGCTCATGCCGTTGGCCGGTGCCGCGGTCGCCGCGGCAGAGATTGCCTCGGTGAGAGTTGCCCTGCACCTTGATCACGTCACCGATCTGTCGCTGTTGCATCAGGCGCGCGACGCTGGGTTCAGCTCCGCGATGTTCGACGGCGGCAGCGCGCCGTATGCCGACAACGTCGCGAGCACCACCGCCGCCGCGCAGTGGGCCCATGCCAATGGGCTATGGCTTGAGGCGGAGCTGGGTTACGTCGGTGGCAAGCCGGATGCGCCTGCCAGTGCACACGCCGCCGGGGTGCGCACCGATCCGTCGGAGGCACGGAGCTTCGTGGATGAAACCGGTGTGGATGCGCTCGCGGTTGCGGTCGGCAGCTCGCATGCGATGACCAGCCGCACCGCGACGCTGGACCATGAGCTCATCGGCAGGATCGCGGCGGCCGTGCCCGTTCCCCTTGTGCTGCATGGCTCATCGGGCGTGGCCGCCGCCGATCTCGCGAGAGCGGTCAGCGTGGGCATGCGAAAGATCAACGTCGGGACGGCGCTGAATGTCGCGTATACCGGGGCAGTGCGCCGGGCACTCGAATCCGATGCCGGTGTGGTGGATCCCAGAAAGTACCTCGCCGGAGCACGGGACGCCGCCGCCGACGTCGTCGCCGACACCCTGACCCTGATCAGCTAACCCCTGCCCCTCCCCCCGCCCTCTTCCCCCGCGCTCTTCCGCTTTGGGCGTCTGGAGATACCCTTCTGCAGGCTGATTTAGGGTATTTCCAGACGCCCAAAGCGGGGGTTTAGCGGTGGCCGAGCTAATTGCTTTCGCAGCCGATGCCGTCGTGATCGCGGTCGAGGCCGTACGGATCGCTGCCGGTCACAGTGATCGGACCCTCGACGTAGCGCGGTCCGTTGCCGGATCCGCCGGCGCAATCGACGTCATCGCCAGGCGGGATGCACGGGTCGTAGCCCGGCGTGCAATCCGGCGCTTGACTCGCTGCGGCCGAGGCCTGAGCGGCCGCCCGTGCCTGTGCCGCCCGAGCTGACGCCGCCGCGGCCGCTCTTGCCGCCGATGAGTGCGCAGCGGCTGAGGATGCGGCCGCTGCCGCCGAGCGAGCTGCCGCCGAGGAAGCTGCTGCCGAGGAAGCTGCCGCGACGGCCGACGCTGCCGATGCGGAAAGCGATGACGCAGCGGCGCTGTCTACAGCGGTGCGGGAGCTCAAGGCCGACGTGGCCGATGCGCGCGTCGCATGATCTGGTGCATGGCTGCCTCCCGGTGCGCAGCCAGCAGCTGACCCCAGGATGATCACAGTCGCCGCCACAGCTGCGATGCCTCGCACCGTCATACCAGCGTGAACAAGGAAGGACGTGGTTATTTCAGGTCGCGACATTGTGGCCCCCGCGCGGAGCGACACCCGTCGGTATCCGGCTTGTAGCGCGTTACTCAAGTCGCTCTCAGTAACCGACTGTGAGCGCGTGGTGAGCGGTTGTCAACCCCCCTCCCGCTTTGGGCGTCTGGAAATACCCAAATCGGCCTGCAGAACGGCATTTCCAGACGCCCAAAGCGGGGGTACCCGGGGGCTTAGCGGCTGACTAGCTTGTTGAAACGGCTGATGTTGCCGTCCGACGTCTGTTCTTGGTAGACGAAGGCCAGCTTGCGATCGTCGAAAACGGCGAAGAACTCATCCCAGCTCTCTTCGGTGAGGCGGTCTTCGTCGGCCGGGTCGAAGTCGATGCGCAATACGCCACCGCCGCTGCCGTCCTCGGTGCCGCTGATGCTGGCCGGACGGCCACCGCGCGCCTCGGCCCAAGCGCGGATCACGTCATGGTCAGTGGTCGTATAACTGGCCGCCGTGGTTTGGGATTTGGTATTGCGGGTGACCTGGTCGGTGGCGTCGGCCTCTTGTGCTGCCGCTGAGTGCTCTCCATTACGGGAATCAGCCATGGGAATGCTCTCCCTCTGCTCGCAGGCCGAGAGCGAACCTGATCAAGATCGGCTCTGGCCCGGCACCCGCACGCCTGTGCCGGCGGCTGGATGCTCGCGGAAGCGGGCTGGCATTTCAGCCCCTTCGCATTACAACTCGCCACGTCCGCGCGGTCAAGCTAGGCCCGGATCGCCAGCGGTACAGTCGAGCTAGCTGAGCAGCAGCCTCGACTTCCTCGGATCGGAACTCGAATGTCATCCCTCAGCGAGCTGCCACAGTCCGCCTGCCCGGTGCTCGACGCACTGGCTGACTACAAGCGCACCGGATATCTGGGCTTCACGCCGCCGGGCCACAAGCAGGGTCGCGGCGCCGACCCGCGGGTGGTGGCGACCCTCGGGGCGGATGTCTTCAAATCCGACGTGCTTGCAACAGCCGGCCTGGATGATCGCTCGGCGTCTGGAGCCGTCATCCAGAAGGCCCAGACGCTGATGGCTCGAGCAGTCGGTGCCGAGCATGCCTTCTTCTCGACCTGCGGCTCGTCGCTGTCGGTAAAGAGCGCAATGCTGGCGGTTGCCGGCCCTGGCCAGTCGCTGCTGATCGGGCGTGATGCCCACAAGTCGGTGATCTCCGGACTGGTGATCGCCGGGATCGAGCCGATCTGGGTTCAGCCACGATGGGATGCCGAACTTCACCTGGCACACCCACCGTCACCGGAGAGCGTCGAACGTGCCTGGGCGGCGCACCCGGATGCCGCTGGGTTGTTGATCACGAGCCCGACGCCCTACGGCACGTGCGCGGACCTGGCTGCAGTCGTGGAGATCTGCCACCGCCGCGGCAAGCCCGTGATCGTCGATGAGGCATGGGGAGCTCACTTGCCGTTTTCCGATGAGCTCCCAACCTGGGCGATGGACGCCGGCGCCGACGTCTGCGTCGTGTCGGTGCACAAGATGGGCGCGGGGCTCGAACAGGGTTCGGTCTTTCACCTGCAGGGAAAGCTTGTCGATCCGACCCGCCTGATGGAGTGCGAGGACCTGCTTGCCACTACCAGCTCGAACGTGCTGCTCTATGCCGCGATGGACGGCTGGCGGCGGCAGATGGTCGAGCAGGGCGCGCAGCTGCTGGGTTCGGCGTTGGCGCTCGCTCGCCGAACCCGGGAACGTATCGAGGGCATCCCAGGGCTGCACGTCCTCGAGTCGGAGCTGCTCGGAGCAGCGGCGTCGCATGACCTGGACCGGCTGCAAATTCTGATTGATCTTCGCCAGCTCGGCATATCCGGATATCAAGCCGCGGACTGGCTTCGTGCCGAGCAACGGATCAATATGGGGATGTCTGACCATCGACGGATCGGTGCGCAGTTCACTTTCGCTGATAGCGATGACACCGCCGATGCACTGGTACATGCCCTCGGCAGCCTGGCTGAGGCGTCAGCCGCACTCGCTCCCGCCCGTCCCATCATGCTCCCGGACCCGTCCGCCTTTGAGGTGGAACCGGCCATGCTGCCGCGGGAGGCATTCTTCGCCCCCGCTGTGGAGATTCCCGCCGAACAGTCCGTCGGCCGCGTGTCGATCGAACAGATCACCCCGTATCCGCCAGGCATTCCGGCGCTGCTTCCGGGCGAGCGGATCAACGAACAGGTGCTGGACTACCTCACGTCCGGTATCACCGCGGGCATGGTGATCCCCGATAGCGCCGATCCCGAGCTGAAGACCGTTCGGGTGGTTCGTTGAGGCTGCTGCCGCGAGCCAGCGTGTCCCTGCGAAATACGGCGCGGCGGATGAGGCCGGAGCCTGAGCTGCGCGGTGCACGGCGTGACGGGCTGATGTCCTGGTTCTCCGCGGTCGAACCGACTGAGGACACCACGACGATCGTGCTCATACCGGGGTTGGCCGTCGCACGCTATTTGCTCCCGGCCGCTCGCTGCCTAGCCACGTGCTCTGCTGGCCCTACCGTGTTGGTCAGTCCACCGGGCTTTGCGGGCAGTCCGATGATCTGCGACGCCACAGTCCCCAGCCACACCAAGGCATTGCTTGACTGGATACAGCGATCGATACCGGGCCGGGTGCTGTGCGTCGGGCACTCGACAGGCTGCCTACTCGCGGCCGGCGTGGCCGCCGGGCTGGGGCCGCGTTGCGTCATGCTGGCCGCTGTGTCGCCGGTCTTCGATCCGGGGCGATCATCCTGGCCGCAGCTCGGATACCGCTTTCTTGCCGACGGCCGCTTCGAATCTCCCGTCATGTTCGCTGTTCAGGCCGGCGAGTGGGCACGCGGAGGTCGCGGGGTGATGCCGTTCCTGCGGTCCTGCCGCAGTGCCGACCTGGCCGCGATGATCGATCGGGCCGCCGCACCGACCCTCATCGTCAGATCCGAGAAGGATTCGTTGTCGCGTTATGAATGGGCCTGCGAGTTAGCTTCCCGCCCCGCGCCTGACCAACGGGTGATGGTCACGGCTCCTGAGCCGGGCCACGCATTTGTCTATCGGCGCCCCGCTCAGCTCGCTCAGGCATTGCGAACGGGCAGCGCGGCCCTGGGCGTGACGAGCCTCTGGAAGTCCGATGAGAGCACCTGATCGCAGCGTCGCCGCCTTCGATTCCGGCGCCGGCATGGTGTCCGCCCTAGCGGCCGCGCTGCACGGCCGACCGTTCTCGCGACTGGGGCAGGGACGCGCCGCGGCAGCGGCTGTCCTGGCGGCCGGACGGATCCCGCGCGCGGGGCGTCAGGCTCTGTACTCGGTGAGCGGCGCCTTGGAGGCCGTGCCGCCGCGGGCCCTGGGCGACATCGACCTGGATGAAG
>JAVEES010000028.1 GCA_030840285.1 Pseudonocardiales bacterium | reverse complement strand
CGGGGGCGACCCACCCGGCCGGCTGGGGGCTACCACTCGGCCGGCGCCGGCGGAACCACAACGGGCGGGCGGTCGTCGCACGTTATGGTGTTCGGCAGCTCCCAGGGGGCGAGCCACCCGCCGTCATTGCCGCCGAGGTCTATCAGTGAGAACTCAGACCCGGCCGCGGTGAAGTGGAACGAGCCGCAGTTGTTCACGCCGACGGCGCCTACGTTGCGAGCATCGACGTTCTCAAAGGATGCCCAGCCGGCACTTCGAGCGCTGAGGACAGAGGTCCCGGTGCCATCGATCTTCACGTCCTTGAAGTGGACGTTCGTTATCGAGTACAAGTCCTTCACCGGAAAGTCGCTGACCACCATGATCGCGTTATAGGTGTTGTCGAGGAAGTTATCGCCCACCACCTGGATGTCGGCGTCGATGTTCCTCTCCAGTGCGTAGAACCAGATTGCGCCTAGGCCGATTCTCCAGTTCAGTTCGAAAGTTCCGGCCCGCACCGTGGTGTTGTTGGTTATCCATACATGTCCGGTGAACGCCTCGGCGCCGAAGCGGGATCCGATCTGAATGCCGCTGCCTTCGCGGATCGGGTCGGCGATCAGGTTGTTCGAGATCGTGTTGTCCGTGCCGCCGTAGAGGGCGATGCCATTGGCCAGTACCGGCGTCTGGACGGTGTTGTGATCGAAGGTGTTATTCGCGTCCTCGATCTTCTCCGACCACATGGCCAGTCCGTCGTCCCCGGTATTGCGGATGAAGTTGTTCGAGACGAGCGAATTAGTGACACCGGTGTGGAAGTTGATGCCATCCGCGATCTGGTCGGTGATGACGCTGTTCGAGATCCGCAGGCCGGTCATCGGACCGTCGAGCCAGATGCCCACCTTGGTGTGGTGGATATACAAGCCGTCGATGGTCGAGTTGCTGAGTGCTCCCCCGATGCCGTTGACCTGGTCGGTGTCGATGCGCTCGCGGACGTCGCCCTCGATCGCAAACCCGGAGAGGTGGACGTTGCTGCTGCCACCGAGCGAGGCGTCCTTACCGTAGAAGCCGACGCCGGTGTGCACCGAGCCGTCCGGTGCCGGCGGGTTGAGCGCGACCTGGTGGCCCTTGATGATGGTGTACCAGCTGCCGGCACCCTTGATCGTCACGTTGTCCACGATGATGTGCCGGTTGACCTGGTAGGTGCCCGGCGGGACGTAAACGCTGAGGCCCTTGCGCTTGGCAAAGGCGATCGCGTTGTCGAAGGCATCGGCGGAGTCTCGCCGACCGGACGGGTCCGCTCCGAAGCGCACCACGTTCGCCGCCGATTCATCGACGTAGGGCCTGTCCACCAGCTCGGAGTCGAGCAGGTCGATCGCCGTCCAGGCGGCCCCACCGGCCGGAACCGTGAGCCGCACCGTGGCACCCGCGGGGTAGGCGTGTCCCAGCAAGAGTCGCTGCTCGTCGTAGAAGTGATTCGGACGGAACGGCGTCGTGATCACGGGCGCCGGCGTGGTCGCGGCCGGGACGCAGGCACACTCGGTGATCCACCAGTCGGGATGCAGGAGGCCGGCGTTCGGATCGTTGGAGAAGGGATACTGGTTGTACAGCCAGGCGTACTGGGAGGTCAGTGTCATCGACTTCCGGTGAGTGCCGTTGACGGTGACGTCGAGCGGGGCCGTGATGCCGCCGCCCGCCGGAGCGTCGGGAATGCTGTAGCGCACCGTGATCGCGTTTGCCGCGCTGGGCAAGGCGAATTCGACGTACTGCTGCGGTGTCAGAACGACTGCCTTGCGGCCCGACGCCTCGGCAGGCAACGTGTACGCCGAACGATCCGGGCCGATGACGGAGCCGTTCGTGGCCGCGTTCTCCGCCTCCTGCTCGGAGAAGTTGACCGTGGCGCCTCGTCCGGCCACCAGCGCGGGATCGAGGGCCGCGCGGGTCACGGAGGGACTAGCGGTGACGTGCTTGGCTGTCTCAGCGGAGGCGGTGCCCGCGCTTACGGCCAGGCTCGTGGCAAAGCTCGCGCCGAGGACGACCACCGCGGCCAACGCGGCGGATCGTGATGAGCGGGCAACGCGCCTGCCGGGGGATCCACAGATGCTGCGTGGCATTCGATGACCTCGCTTCTTCCGGAATTGGCCGAATCCCGCGACCGGCGCGCTTGGCAGAGCAACCCAGAAACGGTGAGGTGAACTTAGGACCTTCATAAGCTTTTCGCAAGAGGCTGCCAGCATTATTCATCGACTTAGCACCATACTTGCGTCTTATAGTCGAGACTTTGCAGCGCCGGGGGCCGATTTCGGGGCCCGAAACTCCTCACAAGGACGGGCGGCAGGGGTCTAACGTGGTGGGCAGGCGCAAGGAGGTGGGGCCGATGCCCTGGACCCTGATCTGGCTGCTCATCATGGGCGTGATCATCGTGGTGGTGTGGCGCTACACCAAGCCCGTGGACCGGATCGAGGACGACACCTCCTACCTGTTCCAGGGCCGGCGTGGCGGCCGCTATGGAGAGAAGTTCCTCAACATTCTGCGAGGTCGCGGCAACGACTGAGCCCCCCGGCCGGCTAGCGGCTGGCTACCATCCGGCTACGGTCCGGCGAGTCGAAGCGCGAGTTCGAAGGCCGGCCGGTAACTCTCGGTGGCCTCGATTCGGCCGCTCAGCTGATCGGTGACGGCTCGAAAGATCAGCGCCCGCAAGAGGTACTGCCCGAAGTCAGGTTCCTGCCCGACCGCTGCGCGCAGGACGTCGTCGAGCCCGCGAGCGCCGTCGAGCCCGAGCGCGCCGTCCGACACGAGCGCGTCGGCGACCACGATCGCCTCAGCGGTCCGCACGGCTCTCCAGTACGGCGACAGGTCGATGACCAAGGGCGGCGTGTCATCGCAGAACAGCACGTTGCCCGTCAGGTCGCCGTGGATGAGCTGGGATCTGGCCTCGATCGGCCTCAACGCGGCGAGGACGGTCGGCAGGTACGCGGCATCCCAGCCGCTCGGCGCCGGCAGTTCGCCCCAGGCCACGCGATCCGCGACCGCCCACGCGTCTTTCCGCCGATCGAGAAAATCCGGCCTTTCCAGATCCCGAAGCGCAGCGTGAAAACTGCGGCCTACCGCGAGGATGTCGGCCCAGCGGCGAGGGACGTGCTCGGCTTCTTCGTAACGCCAGGCCGTCCACCCATCGACCACCAATTCGCCGGAGGACGACCGAAGCGGTGGGGACACCCGAAAGTCGGAACGACCGTCGAGTTGCCTCAACACGGTCTCGTACCAGGCCAACGTTGCGGGGCCCGCATCGGCCGGCTTGAACACGGCCGCGCCAACCCGCCACGAGCTCCCCTGCCCGCCACTGAGCAGTTCCGGAACTCCATGCACACCGAAGGCATCGGCGACCCGCGCCGCCGGCGGACCCTTTGGCTCGATACCAGAAACCACCAGGACATGATCCACGATCCGCGGCGTATCAAGCCGCTGCATAGATAAGTGCTGACCAGCGGTCTTGATCTTTGTCGTATGCTTCGGCCACTTCAATGCCGACCGGCTCGGCGCGACGTCTGGGTGGTGGCAGTTGGCTAAAAGGATTGCGGCGTTCGGCGCCGTGGCGGCGTTATTCTTTAGTGCACTGGTGGCGTCGGCCGCACCAGCCGCAGCGGTGATCGAACCGACCGCGTGCAAGATCAGCGCGCCAGTTTCGCCGGCCTTTCATGACCCCGACACGATGCCGTTTGTCGGAGACCCCGACTTCGTCCAGTACCAGGCCACCGACGGGCACGGCACCTACGCGGGCATCGCGAAAACCGTTTCGATGAGGGGTCCGACATTTCGTGTCATCCGCTATTCAAGCGGTCATATAACTGTCCTCGACACGCTTGTCTACCTGGGAGTCAGCTTCCAGCCCATAGACGGCAGCGTCAAGGTCGTCGGAATCGACGGCTTCGGCAACGTGATTGTCCGCGTCCAGCGGCCCGGGACCTGGCTGGGAAGCTATCTCGGTTACCGATACGACCGCGCCGGTCATCGGTCCTTGTTGCAGGACAGTCCGCTGTGGACGTCATTTTCACCTGTCGGTGTCACGCCCACCGGGGTGGTTGCGGGGTTTGCGCAGTACCGAGGCGCTGCCGGCAACCGAATAGTGGAATGGACCGGCGCCGGGCGCGGGACCATCCACCTCTTATCCGCTTACCTTCCCGACGAGGCTCAGGCCCTAGACCGGCGCGGTGACATCTTCTACGGAAACACCGTCCGGCTCAACAACGGGCAGACGGTAAAGCTCACGACGCTTGGCAACCTTACGTACCTGAACTTGCAAGTCCACGCCGCATCGACGAATGCGGGATTCGGGACGTCCCAATACGGGAATGGGAGCCTCGGGGTCCGCTGGATTATCCCGTCCGTGGTGAGCGGATCGGGCACCGTGCAAATATCGCCCACGCGGGTCGGCTACCTGGTGTGGATCAACGCCGCAGGCGCGGGCGGAGACGTGGTAGGTGACTATCCAGGCAATTCCTCGTCGGACAGCGGCACCCGGGTATTGGTAACGCGTACCGGCAAGGCATATCGCCTGCCGCCACAATTTAAGCCGAAGTACAACACCGAGCCGTCAGTGGTCATCGATGACTACGGCCAGGTGATGTACACGGGCACCGACGCGCTGCCGCACCTGCTGTCCTGTCCCATGTAGTCAACGCCAGGCCGCGGCGCCACAGACCGCGCGTGCTGAGAATTCATATGGGCCGGATGAGAACCCGCTAGGTAACACCGCAGCCAGGGCATACCGGCCGGCTGAGCAAAGTTTCACCGGTAACCGTGTCCGAAAGCCGGAAGGAACTTCACCCATGACTGCCACTCTCAGCGCCGCGTCCCGGCACGAGGTCTTGACTGCACGACTCGCGGCCCTGCGGTCCGAGCGCGAGCAGGCGCTGGCCGAGACCATCCCCACCGGCGCCGGCGACATGGCCGATCGAGCGACCAACGTCGATGGCCACGTGCGACTCGCGATGCTCGAGCAGCGAATCGCCACTGTCGAGTCGGACCTGGCCAACAGCCATGAAACCGGCCCGCACGCGGAGAACGACCCGATCTCTGTGGGAGACGTCGTGACGCTCGACCTGGGCGACGGCCCCGAGACATTCTTGCTCGGCTCGGTCGATGAGGCTGGTGGCAGCTTTGACGTCATCACGCCCAGCAGCCCTCTCGGGCAAGCCCTGCGGGGTGCGAAGCTCGGCTCGACCGTGGCCTACTCGATCGGAAACCGCACCCTGCACGCAACGGTAACCGCCGTCAGCTAGCCACCCTTCCCCCGCTGTGCCCCGCTTTTCCCCCGCTTTGGGCGTCTGGAATTCCCCTGTAACAGACCGTTATCAGGGATTTCCAGACGCCCAAAGCGGTTTGAGGGGAGACCGACCGATCCAGATGAACTAGGCGAGCTACGTCATCTGGACGAGTCCGCACCGAAGCCTTTCTGCTTATAGTGCGAGCAACCGGTGAGGCCTTTCCAACGGGGGCAAAGGCCACGGGGAGGGCCCGATGTACCTGCTACCGCCCTCACATGTGCCCGTTCGGGTCGGTTGCCTGGCACACCCGCGCCGACCTCGGCGCTCGCGCGCGATGCGTGGTCTCGCAGTGGGCATCGTCCTGGCTGTCCTGGCTGCGCTCGGCTCGCCTGGCTGGGCCGACTCGCTCGCCGTGACGTCAGCAGCAGCGGCTACCGATCCGGCGACGTCCAGCACCCGCGCCCCGTCCGGGGACACCTACGTCGACTCGTCCTACAGCACGACGAACTATGGCACCGCCACGCAATTGCGTTCGACGTCCAGCATCGACCGCGCGCTCCTGCGCTTCGACACCCGCGGCTCCGTGCCGTCCGGTGATCTCGTCACGGACGCCAGCCTGCGCATCTACGTCACGAGCAATGCGGCGACGACTGGCGGTTTCGAAGTGCACCCGGAGGCGAACACCTGGACCGAGAGCGGTGTCACGTGGGCCAGCCAACCGGCCTGGAACAACACTGTCCTGACGACATCGGCCACCCCGAAGGCCGGCAGCTGGCTGACCATCGACCTGCCGCTGAATGCGGTCAGCACCAGCGGTGACACCAGCCTGGGCGTGCGCTACACCGTGGCCAATTCGAACGCCAGCTTCGCTTCGCGCGAGGATGCCGTCAACGCTCCGCAACTTCTGATCAGCTACGCGCCGAGCGTCGACACCTCGACCTTCGCCGCTAGCGCTGATACCTATGTCAATGCCAACGCCGGCTCAGCCAACTACGGCGCGGCCAACCCGATCGCCGCGAGTCCCGGAACCAAGCGGTCCTTGTTCAGATTCGCCACAGCCGCAGCGGTGCCACCGGGCAGCGCGCTGCGCAGCGCGGTCCTCAGGGTCTTCGTCACCGCGATGGACGTCGTCGGCACCGGCTTCGAGGTTCACCCTGAGGCGGACAGCTGGACGGAGTCCGCGACGACCTGGAGCAATCAGCCGGCCTGGAACAACACCGTTCTGGCCACGTCCGGCACGCCCGTCCGGGGCGCCTGGTTGTCGATCTCCCTGCCAACCCGGGCAATCAACAACGCCGGCAACACCAGCCTCGGTTTTCGCTACACGGTGGCCGGCTCCAACGCCTACGTCTCCTCACGGGAGGACAGCGTCAACGGGCCACGGCTGACCCTCATCTGGGCGCCACCCCCCACCGTCACGACTGGCCCGCTCACCAACCGCAACGCCACCACCGCGACCTTGAACGGCACCGCGAATCCCAATGGCGCGCCCACCACCTGCCACTTCGAGTACGGCCCGACGAGCGGCTACGGCACCGCCACCGTCAGCGACACCACACCCGGGGCGGGTTTCACAGCGGTCAGCGTGCTCGCCCAGCTCAGCGGGCTTGTTGCGGCCACGACGTATCACTACCGCCTGAGCTGCACCAACCTGGCCGGCACTGCCGGGGGGGCGGATGCAACCTTCACGACGAGCCCCGCCGACCTGTTGCAGCAAAAGGGGCTGATCTATGGCAGTGAGATCGGCGGTTGGCTCACCGGCGGGAGCCCCGCGACGGATGTTGCCAGCGGCGTCCCGGGCAAGGTCATGGCCGCCGGCGTACCCGTGATTCGGTATTCGGCCAGGGACTGCTTCACCGACGAGATCTGCGGCCGCAACCACCATGCCGGCACGCTGGCCCGCACCGACTTCGACCACGGCGTCCAAGGAATCACCAGCAGCATGCACGCGATTCCGTTCATCAAGCTGCTGCCGGTATCGGCGGCCGGATCGACGTTCTGTCCCGACAAGAACGCCGACCTGACGCTGGCGAACCCCGCACTCAATCTTCCCTACTACAAATCGATGCTCGCTGAGATCTCCAACGGCGTGGGCTATCACGGTCCCATCATCATCGAGTCGAGCAACGAGATGGACTACGACTGTGCCACCCACTGGTTCGGCACGGGTGCCAGCGCCGGCCTGGCCGGCGTATCGACCCTGATCGGCCAGCACTACGCGGCCAATATGCCCGCGCTGGTCAAGTACGCGCGTGACACGCTGCACTTCAGCCAGGTCGTGTCCGTCGGCTACATCGGCGTCAGCGGCGGCGGGTACGGCAGCCTGACCAACGGATGGGGCGCGAACTGCACGGCCAACGCCACTGTGCCCTACGGGTATGCCTGCGGCTACCGGGTGCGGTCGATCACCGAATTCAACAACGCGGTCGTGGCTGCCTACCGCCTCAACGGCAACGATCCCGACTACGTGCCGAACGCCGAGAGCATCCATGGGTACTGCCATTCGACCGACTTCCAACCGGCCTCATTCACCCCCAACCCGTATGACTTCGACGACAACGTCTGTTATGCCTTCTACCGCAGCTGGATCGTGAAGTCGCGCGCGTACGTCAACTCGATCTGGGGAGCCGCAATCGGCAACAACATCCGGTTCTCCATGAGCGAGTGGCAGGCCGGCGCCTGCGCCACTACCACCAACTGCTGGAGCGGCTTCAGCTCTGCCAGCAAGGTTCAGGCCTATTACGACGGCTGGTACCGGATGCTGCGAGGCGACGGCAACACCGCCGGCACTGGAACGAGATACTGGTCGGCCAACCTCTTCGCCATCGCATCGTTTACCGACACCGACCCCAACGGCGTCTATAACCTCGTGCGACCGGACGGCACGACACCGCCCTGGTACGACACGTTCAAGTCAATGTCGAGTCTCGACCCGCTGCGCTGACAGCGGGGCGCACTAGCAGTTCCGGGCCGGCTCAGCGCGGGCTGTTGACGACCCGTTCGACACGGCGATCTGGCACCAGCCATATCAGGGCCACAAGGACGTAGACGGCGATACCCAGCCACCGGTTCGCGAAGCACAAGCCAATGCCGAGACAGTAGAGCAGCGGCGAGAGCTTGCCCTTGATATCGGTACCGATCGCGGTGGCAAGCATCGAGCTGTCATCGCCGGCACGCAGCAATGTCGTCTGCAATATGTAGTACGCCAGCGCGTTTGCCAGCAGCACGATGCCATACACCGCCGTCGGGACCGGCGGAAAGTCGTTCTCACTCATCCAGGCTGTCGCGAACGGAACCAGCGAGAGCCAGAACAGCAGATGCTGGTTGGCCCACAGGGATGCGCCCGACACTCGGTTGACCGCTGAGAGCATGTGGTGATGGTTGTTCCAGTAGATGCCGATGTAAACGAAGCTCAGGACGTAGGCCAGCAGAACCGGCAGTTCTTCCTGCAGCGCCGACCAGTTCGTCCCCTTTGGGGTGTGAAGTTCCAGCACCATGATGGTGATCAGGATGGCAATCACACCATCGCTGAAAGCCTGAAGTCGATCCTTGGACATGACGGCAGACTAACGCCTCAGATCCTCTGCTACCTCCCGTTCACGCGAACCGCTGCAGCACTCCGATCGCCTGCGAATGGACACCAGCCGGTCGGCATCCGATACTCCCCGCATGCCGTTCTGGACCTCGGAGCAGAACCACAGCTACCCGCCGAACGTCACACTAGAGGTAATCAGCCCGACGCTGTTTCGGCTGCTGACTCCATTCACGTATATGCCGTTGGACGGTTCGGCACCCGTCGACGTCCTGGCCTACGACCCCAGAACCCAGGTCGGCGTGACGGACCTCGCCTCCGTCCCGCCCCTGCTGTGGGGGCTGCTACCGAGCTATGGCAGGCAACTGCGAGCCGCTCTGTTACATGATCAATTGTGCGCCGCCGCCGACGTGCTGAAACTCGAGGACCGCAAGCAGTCCTATCTCGATCGCCGGCGCGCCGACGGATTGTTCCTCATGGCGATGCGCGACCCCGGGGATCGGAGCCCGGCTGAGGCCAGCGCGCGAGTGCCCTGGGCACGCAGCTGGATCTTCTGGACCGCAGTCTCGTTCGGGCGCTACTGGGGATGGCGAAAGTTCAGAGCGCTGCTGATGAGTGTGCAGGTTGTCGCAGGAGTGGCTCTCAGCTACCTGGCGATCCCCGGATTTCCGCGTGGACCACTTGTTCACTGGTTGCCGTGGAAACTCGGAACCCATTGGTACGGCTTTCTGCTCGCCCTCGCGGTGTTGTTCGCTGCCTGCGTGCTGTGGTGGCGAGACTGGCTCGTTGCCTTCATCGGCCTGATCGTGGCACCGGTCATGCTTCCGGTCCTGACAGTGACCTTCGTGGCGAGCCGGCTGCTGGGCGTCCCCGATTGGTTCGCGAGCAAGGTCCCCGGTGCCTGCGAACCTGATCCGAACTGGGGACCGAGGCTCAAGAAGCGGTAGCGGGGGCCGCCGCTTCATTGGGCTCGGCGCTCTCTGAACGACCCGGTACGGCAGGGATTCCAGCCGGGGCGCCAAAACCGCCTCGACAGTTGTCGTACCCGCCGGGTAGAAATCAGCCCGACGCCTTCCGCACCCAGCCGGACGGCCCGAGCACAGTGCCAACACCGAGGAGAAACGATGGAACCCGCCGAGTCGGAGCCGGGCGACGCGCAGATCGATGTTCGAGGCCTCACCCGAAGATATCGGGGCTCGCGCGGCCAACCGGACGTCGAGGCGGTGCGCGGCATCGACCTCACCGTGGGCCGGGGCGAGGTATTCGGCTTCCTCGGTCCGAACGGCGCCGGCAAGACGACAACCGTGCGGATGCTGTGCACCCTGCTGCCCATCAGCGACGGCAGCGCGACGGTGGTCGGTGTCGATGTGCGCCGCGATCCGGCGGCGGTGCGACGGCTCATCGGCGTGGCGCTGCAAGAGGTCGGTCTGGATGGCACCCAAACGGGTCGCGAGCTGCTCGAGCTGCAATGCGGGCTGTATCGCATTCCGGCACCGGCCGCACGAGCCGACGAGCTGCTGGGTCTGGTTGGCCTGAGCGAGGCGGCGGACCGCACGATCAAGGGCTATTCCGGAGGCATGAAGCGGCGCCTGGATCTGGCAACAGCCCTGGTACACAAGCCTGAAGTCCTCTTCCTCGATGAGCCGACCACCGGGCTGGACCCAGCGAGCCGGATCACCATCTGGGACGAGGTCCGCCGGATCAACGCCGCTGGCACGACGGTCTTTCTCACCACGCAATACCTGGAAGAGGCCGATCAGCTCTGTAACCGGGTGGCGATCATCGATGACGGCCGGATCGTGGCGTCCGGTACCCCGAATGCACTCAAGGCGGAACTCGGCAGCGACGTCGTGACGGTGGGCTTGCCCGCCGAGCATCGAGAGCTGGCCAACAAGGCGCTGGGTGAGCTGCCAGGTGTGGATCGCGTTACCGAGACCGCGGACGGTCTGGCCGTCTACGTCAACGACGGCGCCGCAGCGGTTCCCGAAGTCGTGCATCGACTGGCCGAGGTGAACGTCCGCCCAGGCACCATCTCGCTGTCCCGTCCGACCCTTGATGACGTATTCCTCGCCGCGACCGGACGGCGTATCGAAGGCGGCACCCCGGAGGTGGCGGCATGAACGAAACCGTCCTGTTAGCGCGTCGGGCGATCCGTGAAGTCTGGCGCCTGCCTGCGGCAACGCTGCCGGCGCTGTTCATCCCGGTCTTCTTCCTGGTCGTCAATCTCGGGCAGGTGAACAAGGTCTTTCCGCCCTCGACACCGTTCTTGCACGGCCAGCACTACGTCGCGTTCCAGATTCCGGTGTCGCTGGTATTCGCGGTCAGCTCCGCGACCTCAGGCCTGGCCATGGTGACCGACATCGACATCGGCTATCTCGACAAGCTGCTGGCGGCGCCGATCCGTCGCACCGCGCTCATCTGGGGTCGGCTGGCCGCCGACCTGGCCCGCGGTGTCGCTGTGTCGGTACTGGTTCTGGCGGTCGGATTCGCCTTCGGTGCCCGTGTGAAATCCGGTGTCCTCGGCGTTGTGCTGCTCATCCTGCTGGCCGCCATGTGGGGCGTGGCCTACGCCGGCATCGCGATCGCCATCGCGCTGAAGACGAAGAACGTCCAGACGACGAACGCCTCGTTCCTCATCTTCTTCCCGCTGCTGTTCCTGACGCCGAACTTCGTGCCGATGGACCTGCTCGCCGGGCCGTTGAAGACGCTGGCTCACCTGAACCCGGTCAGCTACGTGATCACCGGGTTACGGGACCTCGTGCTGTACCCGGATATCCACTGGGGTTCGCTCGGCGTCTGCGCGTTGACCATCGTAGTGACCGGCGTCGTGCTGACCGCCCTGTCCTTACGCGCGCTGGCGACCTTCAGCGACTAACCCCAGCACCCCGCGCGGGACCCGTGCGAAATAGGCGTCGACACGCTGAATAGCAGCGTGTCGACGCCTATTTTCGTCCCTGGGTCTTGCGCAAACGTCCGATGTATCTAATACTTTCCAGCGTGAAGTAAACGATCTGCCCAGATAGTGGCGATCGCCCCATGCCAATCCATCGGATGACTCAAGGGATGGAAGCAACATGCCTGACATGAATCGCTCACCGAACTCCGAACCCCTGCTCGCCTCTCGGCGCAACTTCCTGCAAGGCGGCGGCGCGCTGCTCGCGCTGGGAGCACTGCCGAGGTTCACACCGCGCGGCGAGGTCGTGCGCCCGGCCTCCTCCTCGATCGTCCACTCACCGGACTCGACGACACTCTGGTACCGGGCTCCCGGCTCGGAGTCCAAGATCATCGAAGAGGGCCTCCCGATCGGCAACGGCCGGCTGGGCGCATTGGTCACGGGCGACGCCGCCCAGGACGCGCTGTACATCACCGACTCGACGCTGTGGACCGGCGGGCTCAACGCGACCCTGGGCTCGGACGGACAATTCCCTTACGACACAACGAACTTCGGCACGCTCTCGCTGCTTGCGAAGGCGTACCTGAAGATCCCCGATCACGTCGGCATCACCGAGTACCGACGCGAACTCGACCTCAGCAACGGCGTGCTATCTGCCAGCTATCGCCTCGGCAACGTTCGGTACCGCCGCGAGGTGTACGCCAGCCACCCGGATGACGTGATCGTCGTACGGCTCACCCAGAGCGGCGGGGGCAGCTACACCGGCAGCGTCGTTCTTGCCGGCACGCACGGCGAGAGCACGAGCAGCAAGGCAGGCGTCGCATCCTTCAGCGGCAAGCTCGCCAACGGCCTGGCATACGGCGCGGTCGCCACTGTCACAGCAACCGGCGGCACGGTGGCTGCCAGCGCTGGCGAGCTGACCTTCGCCGGCTGCCGCGAGGTCGTAGTCGTCATCTGCGGAGGCACCAACTACGTCCCCGATCCGAGTACCGGATTCATGGATCCAGCCGTTGACCCCACAGCGCGCGCCCGCACCAAGGCCACCGAGGCCGCCGGGGTCGATGCCGATGTCCTGCTGCACACCCACGTCGCGGATTACCAGGCCTTGTACAACACCTTGAAGGTCGACCTGGGCAAGTCGACGCCGGCCCAAAACGGCATGGACACCGCGTCCCGACTGGCCGCCCGCGCCGCGGCCAGCGCCGCCCCCGACCCGCAACTGGAAGCGAGTTACCTGCAATTCGGCCGCTATCTGATGATCACCGGCTCGCGCAGCAGCGTGCCGCTTAACCTGCAGGGTCTGTGGCTGGACAACAACAACCCGGCGTGGATGGCTGACTACCACACCGACATCAACGTGCAGATGAACTACTGGCTGTCCGACCGGGCCGGCCTCGGCGACTGCTTCAATGCCTACGCCGACTACGTCCTGTCCCAGCTCTCGTCCTGGACCACCCAGACGCAGAAGCTGTTTAACGACCCGCACAACTGGTTCCGGAACAGCTCCGGCAAGGTCGCGGGCTGGACCACCGCCATCTCGACCAACCCCTTTGGCGGCATGGGCTGGTGGTGGCACCCGGCCGGAAATGCGTGGCTGTGCAACTCGCTGTTCGAGCACTACCAGTACACCCAGGACACCGCCTTCCTGCGCAAGATCCTTCCGATGCTGAAAGGCGCCTGCCAGTTCTGGGAGGCACGCCTGATCACCACGACAGTGACGGAGCCCGACGGCAGCACCCGTGAGGTCCTGATCGATGACAGCGACTGGTCGCCCGAGCAGGGACCCACGACGGCCAAGGGCGTCACCTACGCGCAAGAGCTCGTCTGGCAGCTGTTCGGCAATTACCGCGAGGCCGCTGCGCTACTCGGAAGCGACGCCAGCTATGCCGCGAAGATCGCCGGCCTGCAGAAGCAGCTCTACCTGCCGGTGGTGAGCCCGAAGACCGGATGGCTCGAGGAGTGGATGACGCCGGACAACCTCGGCGAGACGACTCACCGGCACCTGTCGCCGCTGATCGGCTTCTTCCCCGGCGACCGGATCAACCTGGACACCAGCCCGCCGGAACTGATCGACGGAGTCCGCAACCTGCTGACGGCGCGTGGCATGAACAGCTTCGGTTGGGCGCTGGCCTGGCGCGGAGCGTGCTGGGCACGGTTGAAGGACGCCGACAACGCCTACCTTGCGGTCACCGAGGTGATGAAGCCGTCGGTGAACTTCAGCAACGGCTCGGGCATCAACTACTTCGACATGTACAGCTTCGGCACCAGCTCGATCTTCCAGATCGACGCCAACTTCGGCACCCCGAGCACGATGCTCGAGATGCTGCTCTACTCCCGTCCGGGCGTGATCGAGTTGCTGCCGGCGCTGCCCGGTGCCTGGGCCGAATCCGGTCAGGCCAGCGGCATCGGCGCGCGGGGCGGGTTCACCGTCGACTTCAAGTGGGCACGCGGACGGGTCACCACCGTGACGATCCGCAGCATCGGCGGCCGATCGACAACCGTCCGGTTCGGCTCCTGGAGCAAGAAGATCACCGTCCCACGCGGCGGCTCCGTCACGCTCACCCCGGGAAGGTAACTCGAATGAATAATCGCATCGCAAGAAACCGCGCAACGGCAGGACGTCTGATCCTCGCAACGGCCGCAGCAGCAGCCGTGGCGCTGGTTCCGTCCCATACCGCGGCTGCCGCCACCGCGACGCAACCGAGCGAGGCATCGGGTGTCCGGCTCAGTGCCTGGTCACCGAGCATGACGACCGGCGGCCCGAATTTCAACAACCAGACAATCCGCATGGTGGTGCACAGCAATATCGCCGGGTCGGCCCCGCGGATCACGCTGTCCAACCGCTTCAGCGACGCACCGCTCGCGCTCGATTCCGTGGATATCGCAGTCCAGGCCGGCGGTGGAGCGGCCGCGGCGGGGACCACCCGGCCGGTGACGTTCGGCGGTGCCGCAAGCGTGACGATCCCCGTCGGCGGACAGCTGACCAGCGACACCATCCCGATCTCGGTGGCTACCGGAGAGAACCTGCTGGTCAGCCTGTACGTGCCGAACGCGACCGGCATGTCGACCTGGCATTCCGATGCTTTCGACCGGACGTACCTCGCGCCGGGCGACCACACCGGTGACGACAGCGCGGCGGCCTTCACCAGCAGTACGACGTCGTGGTACTACCTGGCGGGGCTGGACCTCGTGTCGCACACGGCCCGCGGCGCGGTCGTCGCGTTCGGCGACTCGATCACCGACGGCTACGCCTCGTCGGTCAGCACGTATCACCGGTGGCCAGATGACCTGGCGCGCCGGCTGGCCGGGCAACCGGGACCACAACGGCTCAGCGTGGTCGATGCGGGCATCGGCGGTAATCGGGTGCTCACCGACGTACCGAACCTCTGGCAGGGAATCAGCGCTCTCAAACGATTCCAGCATGACGCGCTGGCCCAACCGGGCGTCCGAGATGTGATCCTGCTGGAAGGCATCAACGACATCGGCAACAACGCGGGCCCGAACAACCAGCCGCTGACAGCTCGCGATCTCATCAACGGCTACCTGACGCTGATCAACCAGGCGCACGCCACCGGCGTTCGGATCATCGGGGCCACGCTGATGCCGGATAAGGGCAACGGGTATTACACGCCGGCCGCCGAATCGATCCGCCAGGAGGTCAACCAGTGGATCCGCACCAGCGGCGCGTTCGACGGCGTCATCGACTTCGATCGCGCCATGCGCGGTGCCTCGGATCCGGCTGCTCTCAATCCGAGCTACGACGCCGGGGACCACATTCACCCGAACGACGCGGGGATGCAGGCAATGGCCGACGCCATCGACCTAGCTCTGCTGCGGTAGTCGCATGAGCGGTGCCACTGCCGGGCAAGCGGGACAACCCAATCGGTGTTGCCTATCTGAGTTTTATCGCCGCGTCGATATCGCTCTCCGTTCGAAAGTCGCAGCCACCGGCGTGGCCCTTGGGCAGCAGGCACACCCGCCCGGTCGGGAGGTGGGTCATTCCGCACAGGTCGGCGACGCTGGCGGCGGTATTGGTCTCGCTGTTGTGACTGGCGTTCGTATCGTCATGGTCCGAGGGAATGCTCATGGGATCTCGCCTATCCGGGCCGCTGCTGGGCCCATCGAGTGCGCTCGGCTGGGGCTCGTGCATCGGCGGACGGAGCCTCCTCTCGGAGCTAACCACAAATCGTCGGGCAACCACATAGACAGTTAGTTCCGAGCCGAGCTCGCCGATGACAGGTGGCCGATGGATGACGGCCCGCGGGTGACGGCCCGAAATAGGCGTCGACACGCTGAAT